>CALVDU010000042.1 GCA_944326375.1 uncultured Bacteroidales bacterium
TCGAAAAGGATGTCGACTATGTCATCATGGACAACAAGGTGAAGATAGTCGACGAACAGACCGGCCGTATCATGGAGGGGCGCCGTTGGAGCGACGGCCTGCATCAGGCCGTGGAGGCAAAGGAAAACGTCAAGATCGAGGCGGCCACCCAGACTTTCGCCACGATCACTCTCCAGAACTATTTCAGGATGTACCACAAGCTTGCGGGCATGACAGGTACCGCAGAGACTGAGGCAGGGGAATTCTGGTCGATCTACAAGCTTGACGTGGTCGTGATTCCGACTAACCGTCCGATAGCGAGGATAGACAATGACGACCTCATATACAAGACCAAGAAAGCGAAGTATGAGGCGGTCATCAACAAGATAGTGGAGCTGACTTCGGCCGGACGGCCTGTGCTTGTCGGCACCACTGACGTGGAGACATCCGAACTTCTGAGCCGCATGCTCAAGCTGAGGGGAATACCACATCAGGTCCTCAATGCAAAACAGCATGCCAAGGAGGCTGAAATAGTGGCTCATGCCGGACAGAAGAGTACTGTGACCATAGCCACCAATATGGCGGGACGAGGTACCGACATCAAGCTTTCGGAAGAAGTCAGGAAAGCGGGTGGTCTTGCAATTATCGGTACTGAACGGCACGACAGCCGCCGTGTGGACCGTCAGTTGAGAGGACGTGCCGGCCGTCAGGGCGACCCGGGATCTTCCACTTTCTACGTCTCCCTTGAGGACAAGCTCATGAGGCTCTTCGGTTCTGAAAGGATAGCGAGCGTGGTTGACAAATTGGGGATGGAAGACAATGAGGCCCTCGAATCCTCCATGCTTTCAAGTTCCATCGAGCGGGCTCAGAAAAAAGTCGAGGAAAACAATTTCGGAATCCGAAAGAGGCTGCTCGAATACGATGACGTGATGAACTCACAGAGGGAGGTCATCTATACGAAAAGACGCAACGCCCTTTCCGGAGAACGTGTCGAAATCGATGTGATGAACATGATGCAGGACATGGCCGAGATCATGGTCGAATCTTGCGACGGCTATGATTACGATGCCTTTTCCGAGGAAATAATGAGATCATTCTCCATAGAGCCGGGGTTCGGGGCGGAATTCTACAACAGCGCTTCAAAGAAGGATATAGCAGCAAGCCTGTACAAGAACATGAACGAGGCCTTCCGCCGCAGGATGGACACTATGGTCCAAAAGGCTTACCCTATCATAAAGGAAGTGTATGAAAAGCAGGGAGCGATCTATAAGAATATAGCCATCCCGATTTCTGACGGACGCAAGATGCTTACCTTGTCGGTAGACCTGAAAAAGGCCTACGATACGGAAGGCAAGGAGATAGCACGGGCTTTGAGCAAGACGATCACCCTGATCATGATAGACGAGCACTGGAAAGAGCATCTCAGGGACATGGATGACCTGAAGCAGTCGGTGCAGAATGCCACATACGAGCAGAAGGATCCTCTCCTGATCTACAAGTTCGAGAGTTTCAATCTGTTCAAGGCAATGCTTGAATCCCTCAACAAGGATATCCTTTCATTCCTGTTCAGGTCACATATACCGCTTCGTGACGCTTCACAGGCAAAGGCCCCTGTCCCTGAACGTAAGCCGGACATGACTCAGATGCGTACAAGCAGGTCGGATCTGGCCACAAACGGTCCGGACCAGAAATCCAGGATGCCTGTCCATGTTGAAAAGACGGTGGGCAGAAATGACCCTTGCCCGTGCGGCTCGGGCAAAAAATATAAGAATTGCCACGGAAAAAACCTTTAGAGTACGAGAGAAATGTTTAAGTCAAGCGATATGTCAAAAAACGAATACGTGTCAAATGTAAATCTTGTAAGCCGCATATCTGAGGGTACGACTTTCAGGGGAGAGATCATATCCTCGAATGATTTGCGGATAGACGGGAAGTTCGAAGGTTCGATATGTTCGGAAGGGAAGGTTGTCATCGGGGAGACTGCCGAGGTCGATGCTGACATAACCTGCACGAACGTAGATGTCTGGGGCAAGGCCAAGGGATGCTTTGTTGTCAAGGACATCCTTTCCATAAAGAGCGGATGCTCGATAGAAGGGGACCTTAAGATCCGCAGGCTTGCAATAGAACTGGATTCTTCGTTCAATGGCACATGCAAAATGATAACCGAGCAGGAATACGATGCCGTATATACGGCCAAATCCAAGAAGATACAGTCTCCTGTCCCGTCGGGAAAGCCGGATGCGGCGCCTGCAAAGGAGAAATAAAAAAAGGGTAAGCTTGATACATCGCACCGCTACAACCGTCTACCCTTGCTGCCTTCCGGCCCTGGGGGATTTGACAGGAGCTGGTCGTGTATGACTTACCCGAATGCAAAAATAGTCAAAATTTCCTGAATACAAAAAATTATTTCAGGCTGTCGAATGTCAGCGGCAACAGATCGTCAACTTTTGAGAATTTCCAGATTCTTTCTGAGCCGACGAGAATTATTTCCATTTTTCTGCCTCCCTTGTCCTGATATTCGGCCATGACCTGGCGGCAGGCCCCGCATGGCGTAGCCGGGCTCGGACATAATGTTCCGTCCTTTTTTCCCGCTATGGCTATGCTTTCCATAGATATGGCAGGGTATTGTGCACTGGCATAGAACATTGCAGTCCTTTCAGCACACAATCCGGACGGATACGCGATGTTTTCCTGGTTGGCCCCCGTGATGATTTCTCCGTTGGAGAGCCTCAATGCCGCTCCTACGGAAAATTTGGAATACGGCGAATAGGCATTTTCCGCAGCACGGATTGCCGTTTCTGCCAGAATACGGTCCTTTTCCTCAAGTTGGGAAAGGTTCTCGTACTCGGTGTACGTGATGTCGATTTTCTTTTCTTTCATCATGTTCCCGGATGGTTTATGCATGTCCTGACGGACACATAATGTTTGTAACGAAGTCAAATATAGCAATTTTATTGATTATATGAAAGTTTGTGTAGGTTTGTCCGGCGGGGTCGATTCGAGCGTGGCCGCTCTTCTGCTCAAGAGGGAAGGGCACGATGTCTTCGGTCTTTTCATGCAGAACTGGCATGATACGGCCGGAACTCTTCATGGTGACTGCGAATGGGAAGAGGACCGCTTCGTTGCAGAAATGGTGGCAAGGAAGATAGGCATACCTTTCTATTTCGTGGATTTGAGCGAGGAATACCGCAAACGTGTCGTGGACTACATGTTCGACGAATATTCCAAAGGCAGGACACCTAATCCGGACGTGATGTGCAACCGTGAAATCAAGTTCGACGCATTTCTGAAATGCGCACTGAAACTTGGTGCGGACTATGTGGCGACCGGACATTATTGTCGTAAGGAGACCTTCACGGATGCTGACGGGAAGACGGTTTACCGGATTCTTGCAGGTGTTGACATGAACAAGGACCAGAGTTATTTCCTGTGCGGCCTCTCGCAGGAACAGCTCTCACGTGCGCTTTTCCCGATAGGGCACCTCAAAAAGCCTGAAGTGAGGCGTCTTGCTGCAGAGGCAGACCTGCCTTCGGCTGACAAAAAGGATTCCCAGGGAATCTGCTTTGTCGGGAAAGTGGACCTTCCTGTATTCCTCCAGCAGAAGCTGAAGCCTTCCGAGGGGGATGTTGTCGAAGTCTATGATGCCTATTATCAAGATAATGCACATTATAGATATCTTTGCGACACGCTACATTTCCTTGCGGCTGACGGGGATGTGTCCATGATTACGGACTATGTGTCCGACGACAAGGCACGCGCTGCAACCCTCATGGGAAATCCCGACAACGAGGGAGGCTGTTCTGCTCCTTCTGTCTTTGACAGGGAGAAAATAGCGGCACTTGCCGATGAGCAGCTGACGATGCTGTCGCAGCCTGTCCGCTATGACATCAGGTTCGAAACAGAAACCTACCGTTCCGGAAAGAAGCATGTGAAGAAAACCCGTTACAAGGAGAACCCGTACGGAAAAATCATCGGCAGGCATGACGGGGCACAGTTCTATACGATAGGCCAGAGGAAGGGACTCAATATCGGAGGACATAAGGACTCTGTTTTCGTGATAGATACGGACATGTCATCCAACACGATTTATGTCGGAGAGGGGCATACCCACAAGGGCCTCTCCAGAAGTTGTCTCATGGTCAGGCCGGAAGAAATCCATTGGATCAGACCGGACCTGGAGATGCAATGCGGGGAAATCAGACGCTACAGGGTCAGAATACGGTATCGCCAGCCTCTGCAGGACGCTACACTGATCAGGAGAAGTTGCGGTCTCTTCATCCTTTTTGACAAGCCGCAGCGCGGAATTACTCCAGGGCAGTTCGCCGTATGGTATGACAAGGATGAAATGATCGGCTCAGGCACTATCTGAGGTTAAGGATTTTTTCCGCAGCAGACTGTCCTGCAAGCCTGCCGGTCGAAAAGGCGCACTGCAGGTTGTAACCGCCCGTGTCGCCGTCGATGTCAAGCAATTCTCCGGCAATGTACAGTCCCGGAACGGCCTTGGCTTCCATTGTCTTTGGTGAAATTTCATCAGTAGATACGCCGCCTGCCGTAATCACGCATCTTTCGTATCCGACATATCCGCAGATGTCCATTTCCCAGTTCTTCAGCGCTTTCCCTACCTTTTTCACATCATTCGCGGGACAATATTTCAGGAATCCGCGGATGAGATCTGACGGCAGCAGCCTTGAGAGAAGAATACGCATTCGTTCGTCCCTGCTTTTATTCCTGTTTTTGGCTTCTTCATTAATTCCGTTCCACAGAGACATTATCCTTGTATCAAGTTCAGAGAGCGGCACTGCAGGTTTCATGTCGATGGCCGCCCTTACTTTTGAGCCGTTCAGCAGCGCCTTTACGCATCTTCTGCTCGCCTTGAATCCGAGCGGACCTTCCAGACCGCCATCAGTGAAATCCAGATCCCCGAATTCGTCCATCACTTCCGTACCGTCTATGCTTATTTTCAGGGAGACATTTTTCAGCCTGTTCCCGTTAAGCAGGCTTCCTGTATCGGAAAGGGGAGTGCACCTGTCCACATGGCCTTTCATTCCGCTCCCTTTGCCGCTTATTTCTTCCCTTTTGTAGCCTTTAGGCACAAGGGCAGTCAGCGACGGAAAACAAGGCACGGTACGGAGACCCATTGCGGATGCCCATTTCAGCCCGTCTCCGGTTGAGCCTGTCGCAGGATAGGAGAGGCCGCCGGTAGTTATGACAAGGGCAGAGCATACGAAGGTGTCCCCCTCTGCCGTTTCAACAGTAAATCTCCCGTCCCCGTTTACGTCAATGCCGCTCACTTCTTTTCCTGTCAGAATCTGCGCTCCTGCATTTTCTGCGGCCTTTACGAGCGCGTCCACGACATCCTTTGAATTTCCCTCTGCGGGAAACACCCTGTCACCCCGCTCCGCAACGGTTTCAAGTCCGTTCCTGCTGAAAAATTCCATTGTGTCGTATGGAGTGAAATTGTAGAATGCGTTTTTCAGGAAATTCGCCTTCGGGTGGACATGTGTCGAGAAATCCTGCCAATCTTTCAGGTTTGTCATGTTGCATCTGCCTTTCCCGGTGATTATTATTTTCCTTCCCGGCCTCGGCATCTTTTCCAATATGATGACTTTCGGACGGACGGAAGCTCCTCCTGACTTTGCGGAAACGGTTTCTGCTGCACTTGCTCCTGCCATAAGACCCGCTGCTCCTGCACCTATTATGACAATGTCGGCAATTTCTTTTTGCATGACCTGCGATTATTGTTGAAATTTTGTGATAGTAATCAAAATTTTTTCTATTTTTGCAGTCCCTTTCGGCCGTCAGGCTGTCAGGACACAAAAGCCACTTTAGCTTAGTCGGTAGAGCAACGCATTCGTAACGCGTAGGTCGTGGGTTCGAATCCCATGAGTGGCTCGCTCAAAAGAGGTCGTTCCAAACGGAATGGCCTCTTTTTACATTATTATATTGAACCGGAAAATCCCGTTCCCGCAAAATTTCCCTTCAATGAACATCCGGTCCCCGTTTCCGAAGTGCAGTTCTTCGGGATCAGCCAGTTCTGCAGCAACGATGTCTCCTGTCCTGAGGGAGATGAACTCCGAAGCCGAGCATACTGCCTCATGGATCACAGCGTCAGAATTTTCTGCTTCCGCTGAGAAAAGCATCTTCCCGTCGGAGTATACCTCATAGAAGTTTTCTTCTTTCAGTACGGCAGGATTGAACAGCGGGAATGGAAGTATTGTGCTTCTGTCCACGATTGATGCAAATGCGAGACTGTCGGGGGTGCCTTTTTTCAGGATATCTCCGTTATACATCAGCATCCCGAAATTTACGGCATCGAAATATCTGTCGGCAAATTTCTTCCCTATGCATTTCCCGGCCCTGCTTATCCTTGCGAAGACAACTGGACTCCACATTATGCACCGCATAAAATCGGGAGAGAAAAAATCCTTGTTTTCTCTCTCCCAAGTAGTGTCTGGCCTGAAACAGAAACTGTCTTTGCCGGATGTCCTGACAATAATGTTCATTACAGCGGATTCAAAACAGTTTTCCTGTGCCCCATTTGTCGGCGAGGGAGCTTACTGACTGCTTCAGTTCCTTGTCGGTGAGCTGCCTTTGGGCGGCTTTCCTCGCTTCGGCCTTTTCCTGCTCGAATTTTCTCCTGAGCGAAATGAACTGCCACTTCGTGTCGAGCGTGAACTCTCCGTTTTCGATCCATGTGAAATATGAAGGTTCCGTCTCATAGACTTCCCTTGCGGTCTTGCCCTTGTGCTTGCCGAAGTTTATTACCGCTTCCTTCTTGTCGTTAAGTACGAGCCTTCCGGCGTAGTCCACGATTTTCTGCCTTTCGGAGAAGTTGGCGAGAAACTCCATATTGTTGCGCAACTGCTCCGGATACCTGTCCAACTGGGCTTTCAGCACCTCGTAGGTGGCTACGGTGTCAGCCTCTGCGCTATGGGCGTTTTCAAGTTCCTTGCTGCAGTAGAACCGGTATGCCGCCTTGAGGTTGCGCGGCTCAAGCTGATGGTATATGCTCTGCACGTCTATCATCCTCATCCTGTGCAGATCTGTCCTTATCTGCCTGTTTTTGTATTTCCTGACCCTTTCCAGTTCTTCGGCAAGCATCGGAAGATCGAACTTGCTGGAGTTGAATCCGGCGAGGTCGCAGCCGTCAAGCCATTCCTCAACTTCTCCCACGATTTCAAAGAAGCACTTGCAGTCTGCCAGTTCAGCATCGCTTATCCCGTGCACGTCCTGTGCACTCGGATTGATCGGCCTCTGGCAATTTTTCACATAATCCCAAGGTTTCACCCTCCACGTCTTGATCCGTTCTTCATTGCCGGGAAGGATTTTGACGAAACTCAATTCTATTATCGAGTCGGACGCAATATTCAATCCCGTACTTTCGATGTCGAAAAACAGGAGCGGCCTTTCAAGATTCAGTTCCATTGTCCAGAAGGTTATGATGCTATGCTAGGCATGAGTATTCCGCAGATTTTTCCGCTCTCGTCCTCTCCCTCCGACGGGATGATTACGGCCGGTCTGCTTCCGTCCGCAAATTTCATCGTGATGTCCGTGCAGTCGATGTTTCCGAGGATTTCGATCAGGAATGTCGACTTGAATCCTATCGTAAGTTCATCCCCGTCGTACTGGCAGTCCACCTTTTCATACGCTGCAAGCGAGAAACCGAGGTCCTGTGCCGATATTTCGAGACTGTTGTTCTTGAGTTCGAACTTTATGTGGTTTGAACCCTTGTTGGCACATACGGACACCCTGCGGACGCAGTTCAGCAACTGCATCCTGTCGATTGTCAGGATGTTGGTGTTGTTCTGTGGAATCACGTCCCTGTATCTTGGGTATTTCCCGATTACGAGGCGGCTCATCACTATAGTGTTGTCGAACTTGAAAACGGCGTTCTTGGAGTCGAACGCAATTTCGACGTTTTCAGTGTTTTTGCCGATTATGCTTTTCAGAATTGCGGCAGGCTTCTTGTGCAGGATGAAAGCCGCCTTTTCCGAAGCCTTGACATCCTTTGTCGTATAGCATACGAGCTTGTGTGCATCTGAAGCCACCAGTGTAGTGGAATCCACGTCGATGTCAAAGTATATTCCGTTCATGGTAGGACGGATCTCGTCGTCTGCCGTGGCGTATATGGTGGAGGATATTCCTTCCGTAAGGACCTGTGCCGGAAAGTTCAGCGTCACGGCCGACTCGTCCGCTCCGGAAAACGCCGGGTAGTCCTCTGCCGGGAAATACGGCAGGGAGGAAGTGCCGCTTGTCCATGAGAATTCGAAAGACGTGTCGCTGACTGTCCTTATTGCCAGTGGCTGGTCCGGAAGTTCCTTCAGAAGGTCCGTCAGATGTTTTGCGGGAACCGCCATCTGCCCCTCTTCCTCTGCCGACTCCACCTCCACGGATGTCTTCAATGTGATCTCAGAGTCCGAAGCCGTAATCTCCAGAATGTTCCCCTTGAGCACAAACAGGAAATTTTCAAGGATCGGCAGGGCCGATTTGTTCGGAATGGCGCGGGAAACAGTCATGATTCCCTTGAGCAATTCGGAACTTGAAATAACGAATTTCATATCTTGTCTTCTTGTTATGTTGTTTCAACGTATATGAAAAACAAATGTACAAAATTTTTATGATGTTTTGGCATATAATTTGATTTTTTATCCGGCTGTTTGCGCACCGGCGTGCGTTCAAACAGCTGATCCAGAAAACAATTAAAAACTTTATATCATGAAAAAAGGAATAATGGTGGTATTGTTGTCTGCCCTTGTGGGCGGGCTGACGGCTTTTGCGGTGGTGAAGTCCGCATCCCATGAGCCGGATAATATTGTGGTGTCGTCCGACGGGGCAACTTACAGGACTGTCAATTTGTCCATGTCCGATTATCCGGACTTTACTTACGCTGCGGAATCTGCCGTTGACGCAGTGGTGTACGTGAAAGTGAAGGCAAAGGAAAGCGTTGCGAGAGTTCCTAATTCCATATTTGACTTTTTCTTCGGTTATGGCGGAACGCCTCAGGAGCAGGAAAAGATAGGCAGCGGTTCAGGAGTCATAATCCGTGAGGACGGATACATAGTCACGAACAATCACGTGGTCGAAGGAGCTACAGACATAGAAGTTACGCTGACGAACAACAAGACGTTTTCAGCCAAGCTGATAGGTACGGACCCTGCCACGGATGTGGCCCTCATCAAGGTTGAGGCGCAGGGCCTTCCGACAATTCCTTTCGGAGATTCCGACAAATTGAGGCTCGGAGAATGGGTGCTTGCCATAGGCAGTCCGTATGACCTGCGGTCCACGATCACTGCAGGAATCATAAGTGCGAAAGGCCGCTCCATGCCGAACTATGACGGCGAATTCAGGATAGAGTCCTTCATACAGACCGATGCTGCAGTGAATCCGGGAAACAGCGGAGGAGCATTGGTGGACAAGTCCGGAAACCTTGTCGGCATAAATACGGCAATTATTTCGCAGACAGGCTCTTATACCGGGTATTCGTTTGCGATACCGTCCAACATCGTGAAAAAGATTGCGTACGATCTTATAGATTACGGCAGCGTCAAGCGTGCGATTCTGGGAGTTACCATGCGTCCTTTGGACGATAAAACTGCAAAAGATTTGAAACTTTCTTCGTTGGACGGCGTATATATTGTTGAGGTTTCGAAAGGCAGTGCGGCTGAAGAAGCGGGAGTCAAGGCTGGTGATGTCCTCATCGCAGTTGATTCCGTGGCTGTCAAGAGCGCATCTGCCGTTCAGGAAGTCATAAACGGATTCCATCCGGGAGACAAGGCCGAACTTACGGTGATATGGTCCGGCAACGAGAAGAAACTGACCGTGACGTTCAAGGGGACCGCATCCGAAAACGGTTCGGTGGACGAGGATGGAGCAGTTGCATTCTACGGAGCGAAGATCAAGAAGGCCCCGAAGGAGACTTTGGAGGCGCTCGGAGTGGATCATGGTGTGGAAATCGTTTCCGTTGGCCCGGGCAAGATAATGGATGCCGGCGTATCAGAAGGATTCATCATACTTTATGTGAATGATCAGCCTGTAAACAAGCCTCAGGACGTGATGGATATTGTGAAGAAGACGAAGAGGGCAGTGTTTATCGAAGGTATCACTTCATACGGCAAACCGTCCTATTTCGGCTTCGGTATATAGTCGTAATGCAGATATGAGACAACTAAAGATTACAAAATCGATTACCAACAGGGAGAGCGCATCTCTTGACAAGTACCTTCAGGAGATCGGACGGGAGGAACTCATAACAGTGGAGGATGAGGTTGAACTTGCACAACGCATTCGCAAGGGTGACCAGGCTGCTCTGGAAAAATTGACGAGAGCGAACCTCAGGTTCGTGGTTTCCGTTGCCAAGCAGTATCAGAATCAGGGCCTCAGCCTTCCTGACCTCATAAACGAGGGAAATCTCGGACTGATAAAGGCAGCCGAGAAATTCGACGAGACGAGAGGTTTCAAGTTCATTTCTTACGCCGTATGGTGGATAAGGCAGTCGATTTTGCAGGCGCTTGCCGAGCAGTCGAGGATTGTGAGGCTCCCGCTCAACCAGGTGGGGTCGCTGAACAAGATCAACAAGGCTCTCTCAAAGTTCGAGCAGGAAAACGAAAGGATGCCGTCCAACGAGGAACTCTCAGAGATGATAGACGTTCCGAAAGACAAGATAGCGGACACGCTGAGGGTTTCCGGAAGGCACGTTTCTGTGGATGCACCGTTTGTGGAAGGCGAAGACAACAGTCTTCTCGACATTCTGGTAAACAATGATTCCCCTAATGCGGACCGCGGGCTCGTGAACGAATCCCTGAACAAGGAGATTGACAGGGCGTTGTCCACACTCGCTCCAAGGGAAAGGGAAATCGTAAAGTCCTTCTTCGGAATCGGATGCCAGGAAATGACCCTTGAGGAAATCGGGGAACGTTTCGGGCTTACGAGAGAGAGGGTACGCCAGATCAAGGAGAAGGCCATCCGCCGCCTCAGGAGCAATTCCAGGAGCAAACTGCTCAAGAGTTATTTGGGATAAACCATCCGGACAACTTGCTTATGATTACGCCTGACAATTTTATAGCATCAAAAGCGGCGGAAGCCGTAAAGGCGCTTTATGGCGCTGACATAGACACGGCTGCACTTCAGGTGCAGGTCACAAGAAAAGAATTTGAAGGGGATTACACGCTCGTCGTGTTTCCCCTTTTGAAGGTTTCAAGGAAGAATCCGGAAGCCACCGGCACGGAGATAGGGGAGTGGCTGAAATCCAATACAGGAGAAATCGACGGCTACAATGTCATCAAGGGGTTCCTCAACATTTCCTTTTCCAATGTCTATTGGAACAGACTTTTTGCCGGCATAGTCGCTGCCGGGGACGGATTCGGCAGACTTCCGTCGACAGGAAGGACGGTAATGGTCGAATTTTCCTCTCCGAACACCAACAAGCCCCTTCATCTCGGTCATATCAGAAATATTCTTCTGGGGTGGTCCGTGTCACGTCTTCTGGAGGCGAACGGTCATGACGTGATGAAGGTAAATCTTGTCAATGACAGGGGAATCCACATCTGCAAGTCCATGCTCGCATGGCTGAAGACCGGCAACGGAGAGACTCCGGAATCCTCCGGAAAGAAGGGTGACCACCTTGTGGGAGACTACTATGTGGCATACAGCAACATGTACAAGGCACAGGTGGAGGAACTCATGAAAGGCGGAATGTCTAAGGAGGATGCCGAAAAGAATGCTCCCGTCCAGAAGGAGGCTCAGGAAATGCTGCGCAAGTGGGAGCAGGGAGACGAGGAGACCGTGGCTCTCTGGAAAAAGATGAACAGCTGGGTCTATGACGGCTTTGACAAGACGTACGACGCACTGGGGATCACTTTCGACAGGACGTATTATGAGTCCCAGACTTATCTTCTCGGCAAGGCTCTCGTGCAGAAAGGGCTGGAAATGGGCATTTTCGAGAAAGATCCGGACGGGACGGTATGGTGCGACCTGACGTCCGACGGTCTGGACAGGAAACTCCTGCTCAGGGGTGACGGCACATCGGTCTACATGACTCAGGACCTCGGTACGGCGGAGCAGCGTTTCAGCGAATACAATCTTGACGAGCACATATATGTGGTCGGGAACGAGCAGAATTACCATTTCCAGGTTCTCAAACTGATTCTCAAGAAACTCGGTTTTGCGTGGGCTGACAATATACACCATCTTTCATACGGAATGGTGGAACTGCCTGAAGGCAAGATGAAATCGAGGGAGGGAACTGTCGTTGATGCCGACGACCTTCTCGAAAAGATGTACACGACGGCAAAGGAGACTTCGTCGGAACTCGGCAAGATAGACAACATGGATGCCGAGGCGCAGGACAAATTGTTCCGCATGATAAGCCTCGGTGCCCTCAAATATTTCATAATCAAGGTCGATCCGAAGAAGACGATGCTTTTCGACCCGAAAGAGTCAATCGACTTCAACGGAAACACCGGACCGTTCATACAGTATACCCATGCCAGAATCAGGTCCATACTGAGGAAGGCTGCGGAAAGGGGACTGAAGACAGACAAATCCGTCCTTTCGGACGACATGCCTCTGTCGGCCAAGGAAGTAAGGCTCGTGAAGCTCATCAACCAGTATCCGGCCAAGATTGCCGAAGGCGGAGAGGCATATTCTCCGGCTGTCATAGCCAACTATGCCTATGAGCTGGCAAAGGAATTCAACCAGTATTATCATGACACTCCGATTCTGCGAGAGGAAGACGAACGTCTCCTGAAATTCAGGCTTGTGCTGATAGACACGGTTGCCGACGTGCTGGTGAAGGCTATGGACATACTCGGAATTTCACTTCCGGACAGGATGTAGCAAAGCGTCTATGCCGGAAACATACATGATACCGACCTCGGTCAAGGAGGTCGAAAGATTGGGGTGGGACTATATCGACGTCATCCTGTTTACAGGGGATGCGTTTGTGGACCACCCCTCTTTCGGTACTGCCGTAATCGCAAGATATCTGCAGAAACACGGTTACCGGGTGGCAGTTGTGCCGCAGCCCAACTGGAGGGATGACTTGCGGGATTTCCGCAAATTGGGTGCTCCGAGGCTTTATTTCGGCGTCAATGCCGGGGCAATGGACTCGATGGTCAACCATTATACGGCTTCCAAGCGTCTGCGCAGCGATGATGCCTACACACCGGGCGGCAAGGCGGGGCAGCGTCCTGACTATGCCGTGACAGTCTATACGAAAATTCTCAAACGGCTCTATCCCGACATTCCTGTAATCATCGGTGGCATAGAGGCTTCATTGCGCCGCCTCACACATTATGACTATTGGAAGGACGAGATTCTGCCGTCCGTCCTCGTGACTTCAGGGGCCGACTGGCTTTGCTACGGAATGGGCGAACGCCCGATGCTGGAACTCACAAGGGCGATAGAGTCCGGACGCAACATTTCCGACATCAGGAAAATACCGCAGACAGCCTTTTTCCTGTCCGGAAATACAAGGATCAAGGACGCTGAAATCCTGCACTCCTTCGAGGAATGCAGACGCAACAAAGTGGCATTTGCCGAAAACTTCAACAGGATTGAAACCTGTGCCAACATGATGACTCCGAAAGTGCTCATTGAGCCTTGCGGGGACGGCCATGTGCAGGTGAATCCTCCGTATCCTCCTGCCACGGAACAGGAAATGGACTCTTTTTGGGATCTGCCTTTCACGAAATTGCCGCATCCGAGATATAAGGGGAAGCACATCCCTGCCTACGAGATGATCAAATTCTCCATAAATACGCACAGGGGATGTTTCGGCGGATGCAATTTCTGTACGATAGCGGCTCATCAGGGAAAATTCATCCAGTCCCGTTCCGAGGAATCAATCCTGAAGGAAGTCCGCGCCTTAAAGGAAATCCCAGGCTTTGCCGGAAACATTTCCGACCTCGGGGCTCCCACCGCCAACATGTATGGGATGCACGGCAAGAATCAGGAAATATGCGGCAAGTGCATCAGGAAGTCATGCCTTTTCCCGCAGCCATGCGGAAACCTCGACCGTTCTCACGAGAGGCTTCTTGCCTTGTATGAGCGGGTGGGTGAAGTAAAGGGCATAAGGCATTCCTATATCGGCAGCGGAATCCGCTATGACCTTTTCCTCGATGAAAAGGGCTATGTGGACGGCTCTTCCAAGAGATATTTCAGGGAACTTGTGCTGGAGCATACGTCAGGCAGGCTGAAAGTGGCTCCGGAACATACTGAGGACAATGTGCTGAGGCTTATGGCCAAGCCGTCTTTCTCCCTTTTCCGCAAGTTGCGCCAGGAGTTCGACGCTCTTGTTTCGGAGACCGGCACACATTGCTCACTCGTGCCTTACTTCATTTCCGGACATCCGGGCTGCGGCATGTCCGAAATGAAGCGGCTGTCAGAAAATCCTGCTCTGAAGGGGCTTTACATGGATCAGGTACAGGATTTCACTCCTACTCCGATGACCACTTCTTCCGTGATGTTCTGCACGGGAATCAATCCGCACGACATGAAAAAAATCTTTGTGGAGCGGGATATCGGGCGCAAAAGGGAACAAAAGTCGTTTTTCTTCAAAAAAAGTCGTCGTCATTAGCGTCGGATTCAGAAAAATGTTCTATAATTGCAGCACGAAAATTCAAACAGAAAAACCAGTCGGAAATTATGGACCAGAACAATCAGAAGAAGAGAGCGGTCGTAAGTTATGAAAACATGTCAGAGGAGTTGGCTGCCGCATTTGCTGAAAAGTATCCCAAGGGGTTCAGCGACTACCTTCCTGATTTGATGAAATACGACAAACCGGACGGTACGAGTTTCTATGCCGTGACCCTTGAAATCCCGTCTGCAATTTATCTCGTGAAGATAAAAGTGAAGACAGACGATGCGGAGGACATAGAACGTTGGCTTGACGGGGACGATGACGATGATGTGGCAGGAGACGACGGAGAGAGGGACGATCTTCCGGATGACAATATAGCCCAATACGCATCCGGAGATGATGACGCTTCCGATTCGGAGTAGCCGTCAGATGATTCAGGGGCTGTGTCAAAATGAAAGTTTTGAACAGCCCCTTTAAGATGTGTAAGAATATGGCACATCGCCTAATTGTTGATATATGAAGACAGACCGTAAGACGGGACATTTTTTCGCTTTCTGCAGACGTCTTCTGCAGAGACTCGCCGAAAGGGATCAGGTGTTGCTGTTGTCCCTGCTTGTCGGCATATCCTGCGGTCTGGCATCCGTGCTCCTGAAGACAGCGATAGAACTGATTCATACTTCCCTTACTTCATGGTTTGACGGGGAGGGCTACAATGTGCTGTACCTCATATATCCGGGAATAGGAATGCTCCTGGCGATGCTTTTTGTGAGGTATGTCATCAAGGACAATATAGGTCATGGCGTAACGAAGGTTTTGCTGGCCGTCTCGAAAAACGAGTCCAGGATAAGGCCGCACAACATGTGGTCGTCCCTTGTCGCCAGTTCCGTGACCATAGGCTTCGGCGGTTCCGTCGGAGCGGAAGCCCCGATAGTGTACACAGGAGCGGCAATTGGCTCCAACATCGGCAGAAAAATGGGTTTGTCATACAAGAACATAACCCTTCTTCTCGGATGCGGGGCGGCAGGGGCGGTTGCCGGAATCTTCAAGGCTCCGCTTGCCGGTGTGCTCTTTACGCTGGAGATTCTGCTCTTCAACATCTCGATGACTTCAATCCTGCCATTGCTGCTGTCCACAATTTCGGCCACTGTCATATCCTACCTGTTCCTCGGGGACGAGCTTCCTTTCGAGTGCACGCTCTCTCCGTTCACGATGCACAATCTGCCCTTCTATATAGTATTGGGGCTTTTCTGTACGGCATGTTCGGTATATTTCACGAGGATGACCCTGTGGCTGGAGGACAGGATAAAAAGCATTGAAGGTCCGTTCCGCAGGTGGGCCATATCGGCAGTGTGCCTCGGACTCCTCATTTTTCTGTTCCCTCCTCTGTATGGCGAGGGTTACGATTCGTTGAGCATCCTTCTCAACGGTGGCGACATTTCGTTCGAGGGAGAGACTGTGCTTGCGTTTATGGTCGAACACCAATGGACTGTTCCGCTGTTTTTCATCTTCATACTCATACTGAAGGTCTTTTCCATGTCCTTTACCAATGCGGGAGGCGGCGTAGGTGGTACTTTCGGACCTACTCTGTTCATGGGGGCCATTGCCGGATTCGTGGTAGCAAGGACTATAAACCTCATATTTCAAGGAACGGACATTTCCGTGCCGGAACAGAATTTCGTGCTTGTGGGCATGGCGGGGCTGATGGCCGGCGTCATGCAGGCACCGATGACCGCAATCTTCCTCATAGCCGAAATATCAGGAGGCTATGACCTGCTCATACCGCTTATAATCACATCG
>CALVDU010000043.1 GCA_944326375.1 uncultured Bacteroidales bacterium
GAACTGATATGGGCGAAATATTTCATCTCCAATGCCGACCCGGACGTAAACTCCACGAAGAAGGCCCAGCTTTACTATTCCGTGGTATATTTCAACGGCTGGACATCCTTCAACCCGACCCAGGCCATGATGCTGGACTACGAAATGACCAACGGCAAGAAAATCTTCGAACCGGATTCAGGATATGATCCCGACCATCCGTTCGAGAACCGCGATCCCCGCTTCTATTACTCCTGCGCAGCTCCGTTCAGCAAATACTGCAACACGGACAACGAAGGGTATCATGAGAACGAACTTCTGCTCTATCTCCTCTACGAAAACACTACCATCGACGATTTCGCTGCAGGAAAGACCGAGCCGGCTTGGACGAGCCGGGGCACCCACCTCTGGCATGCCACCAATACGATGGGTCTGGAACTGAACAAATGGTACATTCCGGAAAAGCCGATTACCGAGTCCGAAGTCGGAAGCGTCCTTTATCCGTGGTTCCGTCTTGGAGAAATGTATCTCAACCTTGCGGAATGCGCCTACATGCTCGGCTATGAAGACGAATGCCGCACATACATCAACAAAGTCCGCCAGAGGGCTGACGTAATGATGCCTGAAGTTACCGAGACCGGAGAAGCCTTGTGGGACAGAGTCGTCAACGAGCGTCGTATCGAACTCGCATTCGAATTCATCCGCTACTTCGACCTGCGCAGGTGGAAGACAGCCGAATTCTACGAGAACATACCTTTCGCCGGAATGCGGACCATGATCCTCAAGAACGGCGCCCAGGCCGATACCGTCTATCGTGTAGTAAGACCTTACGACGAATCGAGGAACAACACCTGCTATTATTGGACAAATTCGAAGGAACGCCAGGATTACATCGCCGCAAACGGTAAGGACATAGAGTGTGTAATCACATACAAATGGCTCGGGAAAGAATATAAGGTGGATTATGGAGACTGCTGCCTTACCGTCTCGCCTACCCAGAAACATTTCCCTAAGAACGGCGACGTATATCCGAACTATCTGATGCCGATACCGGCCAATGAGATGGCAAAGGCAAACGGGACACTCGTCCAAAATCCGGGATACTGATGAAAAGGCGTGTCACATACGTGCTGGCGGCCGCTCTTGCGGCAATGACCGTGTCGTACGGATGTTCCGGTGCAGGAACCGCAGGGACTGAAAGTCCGCTGTATTGCAACTATTCGGCCGCTGACATTTCCGTGACCGAAGAGGAACACACGGAGCTTGCCGGATTTGCTGCCCGCAAAGGTCTGTCGGACGGGACGCATACCCCTCTCGGCACCCATGCTCTCGTCATCTCTGACGGAGAGCAGAAGGTCTGCATCATTTCCAACGACCTGATGGAGATGCCTCCTGCACTCGCACGGGAAATCAGGACGGAGATAAGCCGGAAATCCGGAATAGACTACGAGAGGGTGCTCCTGCACTGCATACACACCCACAGTGCTCCGAGACTCGGAGGGGAATCCGCCCTTCCGGGAGGAAGCAATGCCTCATATAAGGCACGCACTGTGGAGACCATAGTCGACAATGCCGTCAAGGCCATCACGGATTCTGCAGCCTTCAGACCGTTCATTCTCGAAACCGCCAAAGGGCATACCTTCATCAACACGAACAGATGCGAGTCCGGCGGCCCTGCCGACCACGACCTTTATGCAGCGAGATTCGTCGATGCACGGACAGGAGAGACGATATGCTCTTTCTTCAACCTGTCATGCCATCCTGTGTGCATGGGACCAGCGTCACATCTTGTGTCCGCCGATTATTCCGGAGTAGCGAGACGTTCGCTGAAAAGCGATTGGGGGGGGCGAAATTCCGTGTTCCAGCTGACCGGAGCGTCAGGCAACATGGATCCTGTCGGAGGCTGCAAGGATGCCGTTCATGCCGAAAAGACCGGAGCGGAGCTTCTCAAGAATCTTGAGGAATTGGAATTTTCCCCTGTCAGAACGACAGGAATAACATTCGCTGTGAGACAGGCCGGACTGCCGTACAGAATTGCCGAAATCACTCCTGAAGCGGTCAAGGCGCATGCCGATTCGCTTGCAAAGAGTGCGGAGACCGATTTCCCTCGCTTTGCCGAAGACGTGCGTGGCTGGGAAAAGGAAATCCTTGCGAGGTTTGCAGACGGCAGTGTCGATAATGCACTCCGGTTCGAACTTGCTGCGTTCAGCCTTGGCGACGCAGTGTTCTTCTTCACGCAGGGAGAACCGTTCTGCGAATACCAGACCGCACTCAGGAACACGTTCCCGGACAAGACGATATTTTTCGCAGCCTATACCGGAGGGCAGAACTCCTATCTTCCGTCACGCCGCGCATACGAAGTCCGCAAAGGCTACGAATACGAGACAGAGCAGATGCACGTCTACATAAAGGCGCCGTATCCGCTTTCGGAAGACATGCCGTCCGTTTATGAGGATGCCATATTCAAGACCGTGGCGGCAGTGGCCGGAGAGCCTCGTTACGACATAATCCCGGCACCGCGCAACTTGGAACCGCGTAACGGGGAGTTCGTCTTCACCGGAGAACCGAAAATCAAATGGATAAAGGACAAGGACATACCTGAAGAAGGCTATATCCTCGACATTACCGAAAAGAAGATAAGCGTTGCGGCAAGCTCGGATGCAGGACGTTTCTATGCGATGCAGACTATAAAGCAGCTGCTTCCTGCCGAAGTCTGGAAGCCGGAAGGTTTCGCAGACAAGGAATGGTCCCTGCCGTGCTGCAGGATTGAAGACTGGCCGGAATACTCATGGCGCGGTATGCAGCTCGACTGCGGAAGATGGTTCCATCCGGTGGAGGAAATATACAGGTTCCTCGACGTGATGGCAATGCACAAGCAGAACATGTTCCACTGGCATCTTACCGAAGACCAGGGCTGGAGGATAGAGATAAAGAAATATCCACGGCTTACGGAAGTGGGCGCATGGCGGGAAGAGACCTGCGGCTATGACGGCCCGGGCGACGGCAAGCCGCACGGAGGCTGGTATTCGCAGGAAGACATACGTAAGGTAGTGGAATATGCAGCCGAACGCTTCATTACGGTCGTGCCTGAAATCGAGCTGCCGGGACATTCTTCGGCCGCCATAGCGGCATATCCGTGGTTGTCATGCACACCGGATGAGCCGAAGAAGGTCAGCACGCACTGGGGAGTCATGGAGGATGTCTATTGCCCGTCTCCGAGGACATTCGCTTTTTTGGAAGACGTGTTCACCGAACTCCTGGATCTTTTCCCGTCGGAATACTGGCATATCGGAGGGGATGAATGCCCGAAGACGGCCTGGAGAAACAGCGAATATTGCCATCATCTCGCCGACAGCCTCGGCCTTCAGAGCGTGGATGACCTGCAATACTACTTCGTGAAGCATTTCGACACATTCCTGCGCCAGCACGGAAAGACCGTCATCGGATGGGATGAGATCCTGGACGGAAGTGCCGTAAAGAGCACCGTGGTAATGTCCTACCGCGGACATGCCCCGGCATCGAAAGCCATGGAACAGGACATGAAGGTCATACTGACGCCGAACAGATGGTGCTACTACGATTATGTCCAGGACGAAATCGAGGACATACCGGCCAACCACCATCTTTTCATCACGTTGCGAAAGACCTACAATTACGATTTCCGTGAAATGATAAATCCTGATGTCCTTGCCAAGTCCGACAGTCTGCTTCTCGGATTCCAGGCATGTCTTTGGGGAGAGGCGATTCCGACATGGGAAAGCCTTCAGGAACATGCTTTCCCGAGGTCTGCAGCAATGGCCGAACTCTCCTGGCTTCCTGCAGACAGCAAGAACTGGAATTCGTTCAGACTCAGGACGGAAAAGGAACTTGAAAGGATTTCCGCCCTCGGACTTTCGTACAGCAACGCCTATTACAGGCCGATTGTAAACATGAATCTCGAATCCCCTTATCCGCGTGAAGCAGAACTGGAACTGGATTACCCTTACGCAGACATCAGGTACACCCTTGACGGGTCGGAACCTTCCGCCGACTCCCCCGTCGCCCCATACAGGATAACTGTAAGGAAAGGAGACATACTCAAGGCAAGAGGATTCATGCCAGACGGGACGCCAGTAGGAGGAACAATAACCAAAGTATTCTGAACATGAAAGCATTACGGTTCACAATAATGGCATCCATGCTGCTCATTGCAGCCGCATGCTCGCAGGCTGGCCCGGAAGAAGGGAATCCGGTCAGCGTCATCCCTCAGCCGCGCTACATTCAGATGGACGAAGGGACATTCCGCATCAGCCGAGATACCCGAATATTTCTCGACGAACCTACGGAAGAGTTCATGAGAATTGCAGGATTCCTGAACGGGCGTCTGCTTACGGCAGCCGGGTTCGCTCTGGAAATTACCGAGGACATGCCTGCCGACGGAAATGCGATTTTTTTCATGAATGCAGGACTGCCATCCGAGGCATACGGGATACATGTCGAGCCGTCCAGGATTGTCATCGACTACGGAGACGGTGCCGGTGCCTTCTATGCCCTGCAGACCATATTCCAACTGCTTCCCGATGAAATTTTCGCTGACAGCAGACAGCGGGGAGTCAGATGGGAGATACCATGCCTTGCTCTGGAAGATGCTCCGAGATTCAAATACAGGGGGATGCATCTGGACGTCTGCCTGCACTATTTCGATCTCGACTTCCTGAAGAAGTACATCGACATCATGGCCCTGCACAAGGTCAACCGCTTCCACTGGCATCTTACCGAAGATCAGGGCTGGAGACTTGAAATCAAAAAATATCCGCTTCTGACGGAGAAAGGCCAGTGGCGCAAGGAGACCGTCGTGGGTTCCCTGAAATCCGGCATCTATGACGGGACGCCGTACGGCGGATACTACTCGCAGGATCAGGTCAGGGAACTGGTGCAGTATGCAGCGGAAAGGTATGTCACCATCATTCCCGAAATAGAACTGCCGGGGCACGCCCTTGCAGCAATAGCCTGCTATCCTGAATTGTCGTGCGGACTCGAAGACCACTACGAGACCGCAACGAAATGGGGTGTGTTCAAGCAGGTCTATTGTCCTAAAGAAAGCACGTTCAAGTTTCTTGAAGACGTTTTTGATGAAGTGTTCGAACTCTTCCCGTCGGAACTGGTGCACATCGGAGGGGACGAATGCCCGAAGGCCTCATGGAAAGCCTGTCCGCACTGTCAGGCACTTATCCGCAGGCTCGGTCTGAAAGATGAATACGAACTCCAGAGCTGGTTCGTCACGCGGATGGAGAAATACATCAACTCGAAGGGCAGGGAAATCATAGGCTGGGACGAAATCCTGCAGGGAGGACTTGCCCCTAACGCCAAGGTCATGAGCTGGCTCGGGGAAGAAGGAGGAATACAGGCGGCACGCCAGCGCCACGAAGTCGTGATGGCCCCGCACCAGAAATATTATCTCGATTATTGGCAGGCGGACCCTGATTCGGAACCCCTCGCCATGGGAGGCCCGACGACGCTGAAAACAATGTATGAATATGAGCCGGTGCCGGAAATCCTCACTCCGGACGAAGCAAAATACATAATCGGAGTGGAGGGCTGTGTCTGGACAGAATACATGGACAGCCCTGAAAGGGTAGAATATATGGCCTGGCCGCGCATGTGTGCGATAGCGGAAACCGGATGGACGCAGACTGAGAAAGACTGGGACAGTTTCACGAGGCGTCTCGAGACTCACCTCGGAAGGCTTGACAGACTCGGCGTCGGCTATTGCAAGGCATTCTTCAACCCTCTCATCGTGTTCCACGACGACACGAAATACAGCAAGGTAGTGACCATGTCTGCAGATGCTCCCGACACTGAAATACGCTATACCCTCGACGGTTCAATTCCGGACGCAGACTCCCCTGTCTACGACAAACCGTTTGTAATCAACAGACAACAGACAGTGACTGCAGCGGCATTCCGTGACGGGCACATAATCGGAGAAATCAGAACAAAACATTTTTAGGACCATGACAGCACTTAGAGTAACCGAACAACCGTCTCTGTATGACCATCTTGAAAAGAAGTCAGTTGCAGAGATACTTCATGACATCAACGAAGAGGACAAGAAAGTCCCTCTTGCCATAGAAAAGGCACTGCCGGACCTGGAGCGGCTCATCAGCGCGATCGAGCGACAATTACGCGCCGGAGGAAGAATGTTCTACGTAGGATGCGGCACCGGCGGAAGATTGTCGGTCCTCGACCAGGTGGAACTTCCGAACACCTACGGGATCGACCCTGAAATGATACAATGCGTCCTTGCCGGAGGCGTGGAAAACCTCGTTCTCGCTCTTGAAGAGGCCGAAGACGACGTGGAGGAAGGCTGGCGCACCCTTCAGGAAAAGCACATCAGCCCCAAGGACATCGTCGTGGGCATAAGCGCAAGCGGGTGTACGCCGTATGTGCTTGCCACACTCAAGCATTGCCAGGAAAACGGCATCCCGACAGGGTCTTTCGTGGGAAATCCGGATTCCCCGATATCCAAATACTCAGACTATCCGTGCGAAATCGTCTGCGGACCGGAATACATTACCGGAAGCACCCGCATGAAATGCGGCACTGTACAGAAACTCGTGTGCGACATGATAAGCACCACCGTACTCATCCGTCTCGGACGCATCGAGGGCAACAGGATGGTCAACGTCCGTCTGATAAACAACAAGGTCGTGGACCGTTCGGTAAGAATGCTCATGGAGCGCAATCCGTCCCTGACCGACTATGATTTCTGCGAAAAGATGATAAAGCAATGCGGAAACGTGAAGAAAACCGAACAGTATCTTTTCGAACACAAGATAATCGACAAACTTCCTGAAGAATGAGAATTGCGGTATGGACAGCGGCCGCAATGACTGCGGCATTTCTCTTCGCCGGCTGCAGGACGGACGGCGGGGATGATCTGCGCTCTTTCAGCGGCGTGGTAATCAATGAAGTCGCCGCCCACGACGAAAGGGACGACGGAGTCAGTTGGGTGGAACTGTACAACACCTCCGGAAGCGACATTGACCTGTCCGAGCTGAACCTCTTCCTGTATGACGCGTATTTCGACGGATTCCTGCTGCACGATTTCAGCGGCACAACGCTCGCTGCCGGAGAAAGGATGCTGCTCAGTACGGAAGACGGAGGTCTGAAAACCGGAATCGCATCGGATTCGGAATTCGAACTCCGCCTTGCCAGGGACAGGTCAGGAAACTGCGTGGATAGTTTCAGCAACAGCGGCCTTTCGCCTCAGAAGCAGTTGCCGGTGGCGGGTTCATACCAAAGGTTGCCGGACGGTACGGGTCCGATGACAAGGACACTTGTATCGACCCGCGGCCGTGAAAAT
>CALVDU010000044.1 GCA_944326375.1 uncultured Bacteroidales bacterium
TGGAAGTTTCCGGAAAGCACGGACATCCCGTGTGGTACTGGGAAAATGTGGGCAAGGTATCCCTTGAAAAGGGCAAGGCCCTTTTGAGGCTGCATGACGTGAGAAAGAATTTTGCACGCTGCGACGCAGTCCTTCTTATCCGTGACACTACGGTGAACCCGAACGTGGTTGACAGGAAAGAAATAGGGAAGTGGAGGAAGAATCCGGCGAAGATTGTGACACAGACAAGTGCGCCGGTCAGCGTGTCTGCTCCTATGGAACTGGACTACAATGCCCCTGTCATCGCCTCTTTGGAAAATCCTGACATGAGGCTGAGTTTCGTGCTTGCCGGAGCGGCAGGGAACGCCATTGCATGCAGGACTGAAATCAAGGTTAACGGCGTGTGGAGACGCTATTCTTCCAATGTGGAAGACCATAAGATTCTGTTGCTGACCTCTGCAGACAGCCCCGTTGACAACGACAAATTCTATCCTTCGTGGAAAAATGCAGTCGCCGAAGGCACATTCACGTTCGGCGGGAGGGAATATACCGTGCAGTCGGACGACGACTTCATGAACCCGTTTGTGTCGGGAGACCTGAGCGAGGCGATTCCTGTCTCAGCAGTCCGCAAGGGCGAAGGCATAGAGGTCACCTATATCACTAAAAACGGCTCCACAATCACGGGAATGTGGACATTGCCGGAAATGGGCACCCACATTGACATTGAACTGACATGCACGCCTGCGGTTTCGGGCATGTACAGCATGGCTGTGGCCGCATTTCAGCCGATTCCTGAATCTTCGGTCGTGAATGTCCTCATGTCTCCGATGTTCCAGTTCCGCAGGCTGCCGTCATCCCCTGTGATGATGCTTTCCTCAATGATGCCGCAGCCTCTTGCAATCGTGGAGTCGGGAACGGCTCTCGGTGGGGAGATGTCGGCATTCGCAAGCGGGGATGACGAGTCTTTCCCTCTGCAGTGGGGCAGCGTGGACTGGTCTCCTATGGGCTTCACGCTCAGGAACTGGAGAAACGAGTTCCAGCCTGTGGCATTTGCTCCGGTAATGGGAATGGAGGATTCAAAATTCGAGGCCGGAGAGGCTTTTTCAAGGAAGTTCGTCGTGGGTGTGCGTCCTGAAAAATGGAGCGGCACTCTCGAATACATTTCCGACAATGTATATGAGGTAAGGGATTACAGAAAACAGGAGGAAACATCCCTGACGGATGCCATGTTCAACATCATCGACCTGATGAAGGACGAGGAATACGGCGGCTGGGACGACAGCCTGAAAGGCTTTTATGACATCGAGGGCGACCCCGGAACTGCCCCTACGGTAGTGCATTCAGCACCTCTTGCCATTGTCGCTGCTTCCGTGTTTGCTCAGGACGAGGATTTTTGGATTTCACGTTCCCTGCCCACAATCGAATACACCCTTTCCCGCAGCGGCTACCGCTGGGCTACGGATCTTGTGCCTTCTGGCTACAACAAGACCCTTGAGACATTGAAGCTCAATCCTTTCGCCTCGCAGTTCAATACGACTTACTACGAGGGTCTGAACACCCTTCTCGGCGGACTGAACCCGTGGCTGGAGGAAATTGCACTGCCTGACGGTCAAATCCGCAAGACAAAGGGTTACTCCACGCCGGTCGTGTCATGGGTGCAGTACCTGTCGGCATACAGGATGACGGGAAATTCCAAATGGCTTGACGAAGCCCTTTCCACGGCAGGAAGATATGTGAACATCCATATTTATAATCCTCAGCCGGCTTTGGCTGGGCAAATGGCATTCTACAACTCAAATGTCTATTCCGCATGGTGGAATCTGATTGACCTGTATGAACTTACGGGCGACTCCAAATGGCTTGACGCAGCAAAATACGGGGCAGCAAGCACCATTGCGGGCATCCGCTCATTCCCTGCTGTCGGGGACGGGATGCAGACAATCCACCCGGACAACAAGTTTGAGGGCAATACCACGATGTGGTGGAAAGGCAAGGAGAAATTCCGCCTCGGATTCCCGCGCAAGGACGGGGATGTGCAGGAAAAGCAAGTGCCACAGTGGCTTGTATCTCCTGTCGGTCTCGGTTTCGAGCAGCCGGGCACATATTTCCTCCGTCAGAAGGGAAAGCAGGTCCGTCCTGTGTTCATGAGCAATTGGGCTCCGCATCTTCTGAGGCTGTATGCCCATACAGGCGACGGCATATACAACACTTACGCCCGCAATGCCGTAATCGGCAGATTCTCGAATTATCCGGGCTATTATGCCACAGGCTTCACGGACATCACGATGTCGGCAGACTTCCCGTACAAAGGTCCTGACGTGAGTTCTATATACTATCATCACATCCCGCCTCACCTTGCGTTCACTTGGGACTATCTTGTGAGCGAGAGCATACAGCGTTCTGGCGGCAACGTGAATTTTCCGTATGCAATGCAGGAGGGTTTCGTGTGGTTCACGAACAGGATCTATGGCGGCGGAAAGGGTCAGATTTTCTCTGACAAAAATGTTTCATTGCTTGTAAAGAAAGGACTTGTGGCTCTCAATACTCCGACGGTGAACTATGTCACGGCAGTGTCGGACAAGAATTTCTGGGTGTTGCTTTCGGGGGAGTCATCCGCCGATGAAAAGGTGACCATTTCCCTCGGAGATGCAGCAGGACTCGTCGCAGAGGGCAATGCAACAGCATATACGGAAACAGGCAAGACTTCCCGTCTCCAAAGGAACGGCAATGAAGTCACTCTCGACATCCCGGCAAAGGGATTCAGGGCTGTGGCATTCCCTCTGCCAAAGGCAAAGGCTGATGCTCCGGCAAGCCCGCTGAAAAAAGGCATGAAGATGCTCGACGGCGGGGAGACTTTCGGAAAGATTTTCCTTTTCCGCATCCGTTCTCCTTTCGGCTGGGATTCGGTATATTGCTTTGCGGAAACTGCTCCGCAGAAAGACAAGACCCTGTCCATGAGCGTGGAATGCAATGGTGAGAAGCACAGTGCGGCTGCCTATCCTTTCGAGTGCTCGTTCATCAGGCTCGGCATGGACGAGGATGCCGCCATAAGGATAGAATTGTCCGAAGAGGGCAAGGAAACAAAAGTGTTGGAAACCACAATGAATTACAGATAATCATGAATAAGAGAACTTTAGGACGCATTTGCAGGGTTGGCGCATCAGGGGCGGCACTCTGCTTCGCTGCGGGAGTCATGCTCATTTCACCTGTTCCTGCATGGGCTCAGGGAATGACTGATGCCGAGGCAATAGAGGCTTCGCAGGACGGGGCTTCCCCGCTGATGTTCAAGGCGGACAGGACGGATATCCCGCTCGTGACCCCTGGCGATTTTTCAGATGAAATGGAATGTGCCGTCAGAAGCGGTCTTCCGAACTTTTTTGCAAAAGTTTCCTGTGGAGAGGACGTGACCGTTGCATTTGTAGGCGGAAGTATCACTCAGGGCGACTGGTGCTATCGCCTGCAGACAAGCAGGTATATGGAAAACAGGTGGCAGGATTCCGGTTTCACATGGATAAATGCCGGAGTTTCAGGCACAGGCACTGATTTGGGCGCATTCCGCATTGGGGAACAGGTGCTGAAATACAATCCTGATCTTGTCTTTGTAGAATTTGCCGTGAACGGCGCATACGCCGAGGGCATGGAGGGAATCATCCGCAAAATCATCAGCAGCAATCCTGATACTGACATCTGCCTTCTGTATGCCATAAAGACGGGACAGACAGCCGACTATCTGAACGGCAGTGTTCCTGAGACCGTCGAGAGACTGGACAAGGTGGCAGAGCATTACGGTATTCCTGCGATACACCTCGGAATGGAGGCTGCACGCCTCGAAAAGGACGGCAAACTGCTCTGGAAGGGGAATGCAAAGTCTGCAGGGGAGAAAATCCTCTTTTCTGCAGACGGGCTTCATCCGTCAAAGGAGGGTGGAAACCTTTATGCTGCAGCAATAGCGCGCGGACTGGAAAAGATGAGTGCTGCAGGACTTGCCCCTAAGGCTCATTCCATGCCTGCAGAGCCGCTGTATGGCACAGCATGGGATGACGCTTGCATGTATGCCCCGACAGAAATTGCGGGGTATGACGGGAACTGGAAGCCTGTGCGCACTTCCGAAAAGGCTGAATTGAAGAAATTTTCCGGCTGGTTCGACACCGTGCTCACTTCCGGCAGGAAGGAGTCTTATTTCTGGTTTGCGTTCGAGGGAGACATGTTCGGCTTCTTCGACATAGGCGGTCCTGAGGCGGGGCAGTTGGAAATCCTCGTGGACGGGGAATTGGTGAAACTGAAGAACGCGGCTCGCAAGGGCTTCGGCTATCTTCTTGCAAACGACAAGGAAGGGGAGCATGTGCTCAACCGTTTCAACCGCTGGTGCGACAACCGTTACCGCGGACAGCATGTCGTGATTCAGGTGCCGGAAGGGGAGCATCAGGTCACGGTGAGGATTTCTTCGGAGGTCTGCGACAAGGCCTCTCTCCTGAAAAACCATACCGACATCGACGCAAATCCTGAAAAATATGCGGAGTCAAGGATTTGGATAGGTCGCATCCTTTTGAGGGGCAAGCCGATAGAGGCTCACAGGATAAAGGGTGTGCCGAAATTGAAGCAGCAGCTCAAATGGGACGATAAACTTGAGCGTTATGCGCAGCAGGACATCAAGAATCCACCTGCCGACGGTGTGATTCTCTTTGTGGGCAGTTCCACGATAGAGAACTGGAAGACCCTTTCAGAGGATTTCCCTGGGAAGCATGTGCTGAACCGCGGCGTTTCCGGTACTAAAACCATTGATATGATAAACTATTTCGAGCATCTGATTACGCCGTACAATCCTTCGCAGATATTCCTCTATCCGGGAGACAACGACATAGGGTACAAATGGACTCCGGAGGAAATCATGGAGCAGGTTAGGAAACTCTTTGCGATGACCCGTGAGGCGAAGCCGGATGCCGAAATCGTGTTCATTTCGATAAAGCCGTCGCCGAGGCGGATGAAGGACATCGACAAAATCCGTGAGACGAATGCGCTCATAAGGGAGTTTGCGGAGTCGCAGCCGAATACGCGTTATGCGGATGTGTTCGGGGCCATGCTCGGGGAGGACGGCAGTCTTGATCCGGCGTATTATCGTGAGGACGGGCTGCATCTTACGGCGGAAGGATACAAGGTGTGGCATGATGTCCTCGCAGGCTATATCCGCTGACCGCCATGTCGTCCAGACCGCAGATTGCCCGCTATCATGCATCGGACATGCATCGCAATAGATAAAAAATATAATATATGAAAAAAATACTCACAACCCTCGCCGCAGCCACGCTCGCCATAAGCGCCCTGCCGGCACAAACATACAAAGACGCCAATGCCCCTGTGGAGGACCGTGTGGAAGACCTCCTGAGCCGCATGACGCTTGAAGAGAAGATAGACTATATCGGAGGCTACAACCTGTTCTACATAAGAGGAATAGACAGGCTCGGACTCCCTGAGATAAAACTGACTGACGGACCTGTCGGGACGCACAAGGACGGCAAATCCACGGCCTATCCAGCAGGTGTCCTCTCCGCTGCCACATGGAACCGCTCCCTTGTCTATGAACTCGGCAAGCAGCTGGGCAGGGATTCAAAGGCAAGGGGAGTCCACATCCTTCTTGGACCGGGAATGAACATCCTGCGCTCCCCGCTCTGCGGACGCAATTTCGAATACTTCACCGAAGACCCTTATCTCAACGGGGAAGTCGCAGTGCAATATGTCAAGGGGCTGCAGGACGAGAATGTCGTCGCCACCCTGAAACACTTTGCAGCCAACAACCAGGAATGGGACAGGAACAATGTCAGCAGCGACATCGACGAAAGGACGCTGCATGAAATATATCTCCCGGGCTTCAAGGCTGCCATCCAGAAAGGAGGCGCAGGCGCCGTAATGGACAGTTATAACCCCGTCAACGGCATCCATGCCACAGAAAACACATATCTCAACAACACCGTCCTCAGGGACATGTGGGGCTTCGACGGCATAGTGATGAGCGACTGGTCTGCGACATACGACGCAGTGGGGGCGGCAAACGGCGGCCTCGACCTTGAAATGCCGCGCGGAAAATACATGAACAGGGAAAATCTCATCCCGGCAATCGAGGCCGGAAAGGTCAGTGAAGCCACAATCGACGAAAAGGTAAGGCGAATCCTGCGGATAATATTCAGGTTCGGTTTCTTTGACAATCGGCAGCTGGACGAGAGCATTCCGCTTGATAACCCTCAGGGTGCAGAAGCTGCGCTCAACCTTGCCCGTGAAGGCATCGTCCTTCTCAAAAACGAAGGCGGACTCCTTCCGTTCGACGCGTCGGAGGTCAAGACCCTCGCCGTGATAGGTCCGAACGCCGGCACATACATTTCTGGAGGCGGAAGTTCCTATACATTCCCGTTCCACAGCGTGTCAGTCCTCGACGGACTCCGCAACATGGCTGATGACGTGGAAATCCTGTATGCACCCGGAGTTCCTACACTTGCCGAGACGGTGGCTCATTCCTGCTTCTACACGGCTCCTGGCAGCGATGAGCGAGGACTCAGGGGAGAATATTTTCCGAATCCGAGGCTCAGGGGAGAGCCTGAATTCGTGCAGACAGACACCATAATAAACATAGCAAACGGCTATCATATAGCAGCGGAGAACAAGGGCATCCCGTTCGACCATTGCTCAATGCGCTGGAGCGGGGTAATTCGTCCCGAAAAGACGGCAGACTACCGCTTTGTGGTCAGGGGATTCGACGGCTTCCGCCTGAATGTTGACGGAAAGAAAGTCATAGACGAATGGCGTGACCAGGGTATAACCACGAGGGAAGCAGTCCTTTCCCTTGAGGCAGGAAAAGAATATCAGGTTGTGCTTGAATATTTTGCAAACGTGCATCCGGTTGACATTTCATTCGGCTGGAGGGAAGACCGCCTGCTCTTTGACGAGGCAGTGGAAATTGCCCGCAAGGCTGATGCGGTTGTCGTGAACGTGGGCTTCAACGAGAGCAGCGAGCGGGAGAGCAACGACAGGACATTTGAACTTCCTGAATATCAGGACAGTCTCGTGCAGTGCGTAGCGGCAGCGAATCCGAACACGGCAGTCCTTCTGAATGCCGGAGGAAGTGCCGACATCACCCGCTGGGTTGACAAGGTTCCGTCCCTTCTCCATATATGGTATGCCGGGCAGGAAGGCGGTACGGCTATTGCCGAAATCCTGTTCGGAAAGACCAATCCGAGCGGAAAACTGCCTGTGTCATTTGAACGGAAGTGGGAGGACAATCCGGCATTCGCCTGGTATTATGACCCTGACGGGGACAAGCGTGTTTCCTACGGGGAAGGCATCTTCATGGGCTACAGGCATTATGACAGGAGCGGGACCAAGCCTCTCTTCGCATTCGGGCACGGGCTTTCATATACCGACTTTGAATATTCAGGGCTGAAAGTCATCCGTGACAGGAAAGGCTGTGACTGCAAGGTGGTCTTTGAAATAGAAAATGTCGGGGACTTCGACGGTGCGGAGGCTGCACAGGTCTATATCCGTCCGATAGACCCGAAAGTCGAAAGGCCGTACAAGGAACTCAAGGGCTTCGACAAGGTCTTCCTGAAGAAAGGAGAAAAGTCGAAGGTCGAAATCAGCCTTGACGAGTCTTCGTTTTCTTACTACAAGACTGGCATTCATGATTTCGGCTATGACCCCGGCAAATATGAAATCCTCGTGGGCACATCATCCGATGACATCCGCCTGCGGAAGACAATTACCATAAGATGAGACGTACATTGAAAAATGGACTCTTCGTTTCCGGAGCGGCCTGCATGCTTCTTGCAGCGGGCTGCTCCGGTCCGTCAATTTCCCCGGAGGAACCAGACGGAAACGGCAATATAGAAGAGCACCTCGAAAGCAACATCATTTATAACGGCAACCTTTCCCTGTATTCCTACAACCGCTGGGAATCGAGCGCTGCGGAAAACGACAATATCCGCAGCGAAATCATAAGGCATCTCGGCATTCTCGGAGGAATAGGCTCGCGTGAGGCTATATGGAACTCCTACGGCTCAATTCCTCCGATTTCATACGGGGAGAGTTTCGATTTCCAGTACAACGACAAGGTTTTCGATGAACTTCAGGCTGCTGGTCTGCGCTATTGTCTGCAGATGAAGGTGGATGCCCTTGTGGTGAACCCCGATGACTATGGTCCGGAATGGCAGAGAAACCTCGAATGGTATGTCACGCTGCTGGCAAGACGCTACGGTGCAACTCCGTTGTACTACATCCCTATGAACGAGCCTGACAATGAGGGGCAGCGTACCAATGGCGCGCCTGCGCTTACGACGGAGCAGATTGTGAAGGTGCAGAAGGTTGTGTATGAGACCCTCAAAAACTTCAATCCTGACATCAAGGTGGCATCGTCCCCGCTCTGCCGGCTGGAGGACAATGACACCTACACTTCGAGCGGACGGCAGGTCCTCCTTGCCGGAATCACGGATTATTGCGACTATTTCGCATTCCACAAGCATGTGGACATCGGTGAGGACGGGCAGAATTCCGAAACCGTCCTGTGGAGTCTTATGGATGAGGCAGAGCAGGCAGGATATCCGAGAAAGCCTGCCGTGCTGAATGAGAACGGCACATCTCTTACCCTGCCTCTCGTGTGGGCGGAAGCCACGGAGAATGATGCACGGCAGTTCAAGGCATACTGGATAGGAAACGACCTGGTGCAGATGAAGTCACTCGGCCTGAAATACATTGTGGCATATTCACTTGCGGGTTCATTGAGCCGTGACGGGGAATTCAACATCATGGACGTCTCGACGGCTTCAGGAAGCGGCTATCTCGTGCATGAACTGGAATACAACGCATACAGGGAACTCTGGAATCCGTATGCCCACAGGCTTTCAGCAGGGATAAATGGAGGCTTTGAGGAAGCCAATCCTGATAAGTCCCGCGGATGGACAGTGGCGTTCAGGGGGCGTTCCTTTAACGGCATAGGACGTGTCGAGCCGAAGGAATGGGACTATGTGTCGATTGTCGGGGAAGGCGCACGCAGCGGAAATTCCTGCCTGAAGATGACGGAAATAGACTTTGAGCCGACTGCATCCATTGATTCCAAAGGAATTACGGCAAACCGGTGCCGGCGTCTTGTGGAATGTCTTGTGCCGGGAAAGACTTACAGCATTTCCGCATGGGTGAGGCTGGATGATACTGGCGACGGCACGCCTTCGGCACAATTGAGGGCATTGGGATTCAGTCCTTTGGGCGAAAAGGCCGAGGCCTCCATATCCTACAATGACTCCAAAGGGGAGTATGTGCAGGCTGAAGTTTCCTTTACGGCTGACAATCCTTGGGTTGTCATTTCCCTCGAACACAACGGCCGCGGCACCGCCCTCTGGGACGATGTCAGTATAAATTATTGAAATTCCTGGAACGTGTCGTCGTCGTAGAATATTACGATTTTTACGGCTTTGCGCTGTTTAGGCGGCTCCTGTGCTGATTGGATTGCAGAAGCCTTGACAAGAGCTTCGTGAAGGGCGGACAACTCATCCGCCCTTATTTTTGGCTCTTTTTCGGCCGCACCGTCATTTTCCCGGATTGGCACATCCTCCTGAACGGCATCGAAAAGGGAATGTCCCGCAGTCGCAGTTTCCTGCTGCCTGTCCGTCTTGTACATCTTGCCTTTACCGCTGATGAGCCATTCTATGTTCAGGTTCGGGTAGTGGCGCAGCATTCCGGCGATAAAATCGTATCCCGGCTTGTTGCGTCCGTTCAGAATATGTGACACGCTGGCAGGGGTGACCTTTATGGTCTCCGCAAGATCAGCCTGCGTGATGTTTTCTGCAGCCAAAAACTGTTGTAGCCTGTCATTCATTTTTGTATCGTTCCGGTTTACAAATGTAGTCAAAATTTTGGTAACAAAAGTAAATCAAGTTGAAGTACAAATGTAAATTCAGCATGATTACTTCTGTAATCAATTGGAGCAACACTTTCGTAAAACTAAATAAAATACTTATTATAAATACAATGAGTTATGTAATACCCCTTAATTACAACATTATTGCCTACCTACAGCGACAAAGCCCGCAAACGATTAGACAAATACTTTCTATAATACTATATAAAATATTGATTACATGTAAATTAAACTCATTTATCATAAAATGTCACAATTGTCCTGTTTAACTTTTGGAAATAATTAGAAATGTTACTAAAATTCACAACTTTACAAGTGTGAAATAAACAAAATTGAATAATTATTAAACTTTTGTTATTTACAAATGTTTACAAAGATGAAAAAAGCCCAATGCTGATACTGATATATTTCTCTTTTTCCGGCTAAATGTGTATTTTCGCCGGAAATATTGTCCTGAGGCGGACTTATGTGTTCCCGGCAGGACATGTGCAAAAGAGACATCATATTATATGACTATACCGGAAATAAGGATGGAAGACTACGGCTACGAGCTTCCTGACGAACGAATCGCCAAATATCCCCTTCCCGAAAGGGATTCTTCGAAACTGCTGCTCTACAGGGACGGAAGCATATCTGAAAGCGTGTTCAGGGAACTTCCCGCATGGCTTCCGGATAATTCCCTGATGGTGTTCAATGACACCAAGGTGGTGCCTGCGAGGCTGCATTTCCGCAGGGAAACAGGGGCCCATATCGAGATTTTCTGCCTTGAGCCCGTAATGCCGGCGGAATACAATCTGATATTTGCAGAGCGGGAGAAATGCCGATGGAAATGCATTGTGGGCAATGTGAAGAAATGGAAATCTGACGTTCTCTCCCTCTACAACCCCGAAAATGCGCCGGCTGTGGCAAAAATGGACCTGAAAGCGACGCTGGCGGAACGCATCGGAGAGACCTCTATCGTAGAATTTTCCTGGCAGGGCGGCATACCGTTTTCCGAAGTCCTCGAAACCTGCGGCACGATCCCTATTCCGCCCTATCTCAACCGTGAATCAGAAGACATCGACCAGCAGCGTTACCAGACCCTTTATGCGAAATACCGAGGCTCCGTGGCGGCTCCTACTGCGGGCCTGCACTTTACGGACAGAGTCCTGGAGGCCATAAAGGCAAAGGGCATTGAAATGGAAACCGTGTGCCTGCATGTGGGGGCGGGAACCTTTCTTCCGGTAAAATCAGAGACAATTTCCGGGCATACGATGCACAGGGAGCCGTTCGTCGTGAAAAAGGATTTTCTCAAACGTCTATGCGCAAGCGGAAAGACCGTGGTTGCGGTCGGCACAACATCTGTGAGGACCCTTGAATCCCTGTATTTTGCAGGCGTGGCATGCATTGAGGACGGTCATCCTGCTGACATAGAGCAGTGGACGCCTTACGGACGTGAATACCGCTATACGACTGAAGAAGCACTCGGAGCACTGGTCGGATACATGGACCGCAACGGAATGGAGGAACTGAAACTCGGGACAAGGATAATCATCGTGCCGGGCTATGAATTCCATGTCGTGGATGCACTCGTCACGAATTTTCATCAGCCGCACAGTACCCTGCTTCTCCTGATTTCCGCCTTTGTGAATGGGGACTGGAGGCGGATTTACGACTATGCCCTCCGGCACGGCTTCCGTTTCCTGAGCTATGGCGACAGTTCCCTGCTCATTCGTCCGAAAAAATAGACCGCTCATCACAAAATATTTGCTTCCGGTCACGCAAATGGTTCATTTCTGCCCCGAAAATGCTAAATTTGCTCTAATCCGTCACAAGCCTGACGGCAGACAAAACGGAAACAAATCCATATAATTTATGAAACTCATAACCACTATCGAATACTTCACCCGCTGGGGCGAACAATTGTTCCTCAGGACGGGCGACAGGCTTATCCCGATGGAATATGTCCCTGATGGGACATGGAGGTCTGAAACCGACCGGCTCAAACCGGGGCAGACATTTGAATACAGGTATGAGGTCCATTCTGGAGGACTTTGCAGACGCACCGAATGGAAATCCCACACCGCAGTTCTCCCTCAAGGCGGCAGGACGGCTGAAATTCATGACTCCTGGAACGATGTTCCGGAGGCATTGCCCCTGCATTCTTCTCCATTTGCTGACGGTGTGTTCAGAACTGTGCCCGGCAAAGTATGGAAGGCGGCAGGCACGGCCATTCCGGTATTTTCCCTGCGTTCGGAAAACGGGTTCGGCATAGGCGAATTCAACGATCTCAGGCTGCTTGCGGATTGGGCTGCGGCGACCGGACAGAAAGTCATACAGTTGCTTCCGGTAAATGACACTACGATGACTGGCACATGGGAGGATTCCTATCCATACAAAGCCAATTCTTCCTTTGCCCTTCATCCGCAGTTCATACATCTTCCGGATGCAGGAGTTGAGACGGACGATGAATATATGATGCTGAAGGCGGAACTGAACCTGCTCCCGGAGGTGGATTATGAGAAGGTGAACAACGAAAAGCACAGGCTTCTCAGGCAGGCATTTGCAAAAACGGGCAAAAATGTTCTCAGAACAGCAAAATACAAGGAATTTGTGGCAAAAAATGCCTCTTGGCTTCTTTCTTATTCGGTTTTTTGCACCCTCAGGGACGAATACGGCACAGCCGACTTTTCGAAATGGGGTGAATTTTCGAAGTATGACGCTGACAAGGCGGAAAAATACAGGCTCGGACACAAGGCCGAGGCTGACTACTGGTGCTTTGTGCAGTATCACCTGCATCTGCAGCTGACGCAGGCCAGGGACTATGCCCGGTCGAAGGGAATCGTGTTCAAGGGGGACCTGCCTATAGGCGTGAGCCGGACAAGCGCCGATGCATGGGTCAATGCAAGGCTGTTCAATCTGGACTCGCAGGCAGGCGCACCTCCTGACGCATTTTCCGCTGCAGGACAGAACTGGGGATTCCCGACTTACAACTGGGACGAGATGTCCAAGGACGGCTACGCATGGTGGAAAGAGAGGCTCGGCAAGATGTCGGAGTATTTCGACGCTTTCAGGATAGACCATATACTCGGCTTTTTCAGGATATGGGAAATACCGATGTCGGCGACAAGAGGTCTTCTCGGTCATTTCAGCCCGGCCCTGCCTTATTCTTCAGAGGAACTTCACGGGGCAGGGTTCGACATGTCGGACGGCAGATATTCGTCCCCGAGCCTCGATGAGGCCAATCTTGACCGGCTTTTCGGGGAACGCAAGGAACTTTTCGTCAATAAATGCCTCAAGAACGGGAAATTGCGCCCGGAATATTCTACTCAGAGGAAGGTCACGGAAAAACTCTCCGGGAACGACGGGGACACGGCCGCACTGAGGGATGGCCTGTTGACATTGCTGGAGGATGTCCTTTTCGTGGAGGATCCTCGCCGCAAGGGCTGGTGGCATCCTAGAATCGCAGCCCAGTTCACGTATGCCTATTCGATGCTTGACGGATGGCAGCGCATGTCTTTCGACCATCTGTACAACGACTTTTTCTATCGCAGGCACAATGCTTTCTGGAAGGAGTCCGCAATGAAGAAACTGCCGTCCCTGCTTTCTGCGACAGGAATGCTCGCCTGCGGCGAGGATCTGGGAATGATTCCGGATTGCGTTGCCGAGGTCATGTCGGAATATCAGATACTTTCCCTTGAAATACAGAGGATGTCCAAGGACCCGCACGTGAAGTTTGCCGATCCGGCGCACTACCCGTATTATTCCGTATGTACAACTTCCACTCACGACATGAACCCATTGAGGGCATGGTGGGAAGAAGAAAGGGAAGAATCGTCGGCATTCTGGCATGAAATGATGCACAGGCAGGACGAGATGCCTTATTTCTGCGAACCGTGGATCTGCAGGGAGATAGTGGAGTCACATCTCAGGTCCTCTTCCATGCTTACAATTCTTCCGCTTCAGGACTGGCTTTCCATCAACGGCAAACTGAGGTTTGCGGACCCGAAACGGGAAAGGATCAATGTGCCGGCAATTCCTCGCTATTATTGGCGGTACAGGATGCACCTTAAACTTGAAACCCTCCTCTGTGAGGAAGGTTTCAATGCAGACATCAGCGAAATGATCAGCATTTCAGGCAGGAAATGACGCGGGAGCGTCATTTCAAGACGCTGGCGCGCAGTTTCCTGCGGTTGTATGAGGCGCCGTCGATTTCCGAGGCGGCATAGTCTGCGGCATCGCTTTTTACTGCTACATACAGGTGGTCGAAGAAAATTTCAATTTTTCCGACCGCCTTTTTTCCTATGCCTATGGTCTTCATTATGGAGATGATTTCCCTCGGGAGAATCTTGTCCTTGTAGCCGAGGTTGATCCTGAGCCATGAGAAGCCGTTTTCACAAGGCCCTATGTTTTCGTCCTTGTCCTTCTTTTTCCTTCTGCCGGAGTCCGGAGCGTCGGCAGCCTTGCCGGAACGCTCTTTTGGAGAAGACTTGTCCCTGGATTTCGATACCCTGTCCTTGGATTTGTCCTTTTCAGGAATGTTCAGATCCTTGGCCTTGCTGTAGTATTCGAGGAAGCGGTTGAATTCGTAGGAAAGGATTTTCCTGACGAGTTCCTCCTTGCTGATTCCGTCCCACATCTCGTCAATGAGAGGCTGGAAGGCATTGATGTCGTTGCGTACCTCGACGGCGTTGATTTCGTTGATGAGGTGGGTCAATTGCCTTTCACATATTTCTTGAGCCCCTGGAATCGGCAGTCTTGTGAACTGCTTTTTGATGACTGCCTCTATGCGCTTGATTTTTCCTTTCTCCCTCTGGTTTATTATGGCTATCGACACACCCTTGCGGCTGGCTCGTCCCGTCCTTCCGCTGCGGTGTGTGTAGAGTTCGATTTCCTGCGGGAGATTGTAGTTTATCACATGGCTGAGGTCGCTGACGTCTATGCCTCGCGCTGCCACGTCCGTGGCCACTAGCATGTGCAGGGCACGGCGTTTGAACCGTCCCATCACATAGTCCCTCTGGGCCTGCGAGAGGTCTCCGTGCAGTGCGTCAGCGTCATATCCGTCTTTCTGCAGGGCATCGGCGATTTTCTGCGTCTCTTCCCTGGTCTTGCAGAAGACTATTGCATATATGTCGGGATTGTAGTCAGCTATGCGCTTGAGAGCTGCATACCTGTCCTCCTCCCGTACCATGTAGTAAAAATGCTCCACGTTGTCGGAACCTGCGTTCCTTTCCCCGACAGTCACTATTGTCGGGTTTTTCATGTAACTTCTCGCTATCCTTTCCACGTCTTTCGGAAGCGTTGCCGAGAAAAGCAGGGACCGCCTTTCCTTCGGCAACTGTTCGAGAATTGCGTCGAGTTCGTCCTTGAATCCCATGTTGAGCATTTCATCGGCCTCGTCAAGGATAAGGGTCCTGACCCCCGAAACGTCCGCATCGCCCCTTTTCAGGATGTCGAGAAGCCGTCCCGGAGTGGCCACGATAATGTGTGCACCTTTCTTCAGGGATCTTATCTGACCTACAATCGGGGCACCTCCGTACACGGACACTATCTTCGTTTCAGGACGGTATTTGGAATAGGCCGAAAGGTCCTGCGCTATCTGGCGGCACAGTTCGCGTGTCGGAGACAGCACGAGGACCTGTGTTGCACTGTTATTGAGATTCAAATATTCCAAGGTCGGAAGTCCGAAAGCTGCGGTCTTCCCGGTTCCCGTCTGCGCAAGGCATACTATGTCATTGTCTTCCGCAAGCAGCATTGGTATTATGCGCCCTTGTACGGGAGTTGGCTGTTCGAAGCCGAGTTCGGCTATCGCATTCAAAATTTCGGTAGAAAGACCGAGTTCCAGAAAATCCGTTATCATAAATTCAAATTAAAAATATTTCTTGTCAGATCAGCCCATTTGTGCCCAACAGTATGAGCATCAGGTATCCTAGGCTCAGTCCTATGGCACCCATTATCACGCCTGTCTTGACCATATCCTTCTGCTCTATCATTCCCGTAGCATGCGCAAGGGCGTTAGGCGGGGTACTGATAGGCAGAATCATGGCGAGGGACGAGCCTATGGCTACTCCTATGAGCAGGGTAGATACGCCTCCTATCGGCAGCAGAATCTCTTTCATGCTCATGCCTGCAATCGCAAGTATCGGCACGAGAAGAGTGGCTGTCGCCGTATGGGAAATGAAGTTGGCCATTGCATAGCATATCAGTCCTGAACCTATTACCATGACCACAGGAGGCCATGTGCTGAACGGAATCGACTCTATCATGTGTGCGGCAAGTCCGGTTTCCTGCAGGGCCGCCCCCAGGGCGAAGCCTCCTGCCACCATCCAAAGCACGCTCCAGCTGATTTCCTCGAGATCCCGTTTGGTGATTATTCCGGTTATAGGGAATATGGCGACCGGCAGCATGGCTACCACATTGGAGTTCACGCCAGTATATTTGTCCGCAATCCACAGCAGTATCGTGACTGCAAATGTCACGTATACCACTATCGAACGCCAGTCTTTCTTGGCCTCTCCCTCTATGCGCAGTTCTATGGTCTTCTGCTTGAACGGGAAGAGTTTGAGAAGGACTATCCATGAAATGAAAAGTATGACTACCGTGAACGGGAGCATGAAACTCATCCACTCGCCGAATCCTATGTTCAGGTTGAGCCCGTTGGGGTCATTAAGGTATTTGAGCACGATTGCGTTCGGAGGTGTTCCGATAGGGGTCGCCATTCCGCCCACGTTTGCAGCGATCGGAATCGAAAGCGCAAGGGCTATCTTGCCTTTCCCGTCAGCGGGCAGAGCCTTCAGCACCGGTGTCAGGAATGTGAGCATCATGGCCGCAGTCGCCGTATTGCTCAAGAACATGGAGAATATTCCGGTCACGAAAATGAATCCGAGGAGCACGTATTTCGACTGTGTGCCGAACGGCTTGAGCATCACTCTCGCCAGCATCACGTCCAGACCGCTTTTTGTCGCAGCGATGGCCAGGATGAAACCTCCTATGAAAAGCATTATTATCGGGTCGGCAAAGGAATGCAGGACGGACGTGTATTTGACCGGCGTGCCGTAGGCCTCTGGCGATACCGCATCCTTGAAGAACCACAGGCTGCTGTCTGAGGCCGTGAACAGGAGAAGTCCCACAATGAGCATGGACGTAGTCCAGGCGGGGACTGCTTCAAGGATCCACATGACCGTAGCGAAAAGAAAAATGGCGATGACACGCTTTTCAATTACGGTGAGACCTTCCATACCGAACACATCGGCAGGGAGGCACCACAGGGTGATAAGCACTGCGAAGCAGAAAATAAGTTTGATCGTTACGGAGAGAGCCTTTGAAGTCTTGTGTGCCCTCTTCCATTCATGGTAGGCCTCCACGAGGTGGAAGCCATGGAACATTTTGAACATAAAATCTTATTGGTTATTGTTTATATGATAATTTTCCATCTTAACCTTCTTTCCGGCGTCATCCTGCCGATTGAACGTGCAAAAATAGAAATAAAAACCCTCTTGGCATAATAAATGCAAATAATTATGCCGCAAAAAATCAATAAAGGCACAATGGACAAACCGATCATATATCAGGTTCTCCCCAGACTTTGGGGCAACAACACCGAAAATCCCCGCAGAAGGGGCTCTCTGGAGACCAATGGCACAGGCAAATTTTCAGACATGGACAGCCCGTCACTTGAATATTTCAAATGGCTGGGCTGTACTCATATATGGTATACCGGAGTCATCCGTCATGCCACAAAGGCAAATGCAGGAGGCTGCATCCCGTCCCATTCCCAGTTCGTGAAGGGAGAGGCCGGTTCCCCGTATGCCATTACTGACTATTATGACGTCAATCCGTATCTTGCCGACAATCCGGATGACAGGATGTCAGAGTTCGAGGCTCTCGTGGCGAGGACACATGACGCCGGGCTGAAGGTGCTGGTTGATTTTGTCCCGAACCATGTTGCGAGGGACTATGGGGCTGCCGGAAGCATGTGCCCTGACCCTGAAATAGGACTTGGCGCAGGGGATGACATGTCAGTGCATTGGCGTGAGGAAAATGATTTTTTCTATTATCCCGGACAGCGTCTGGTCCTGCCGAATGAGGATGAATTCAATTCTGAATGCAATTCTTTGAGAGAAGGGGATTTCAGCAGGGAATACAAAATTCTTCCGGCATGGCTTGTTGAAAATTGCGCACAGATCCGTGACGGTCTCGTGAAAGACGGGGAAGGGAATGTTTCAGGGCGCTACAGCGAGAAAATCGGACGGTATTCGGATTATCTTTTCCCATACGGCGAATTTCCGGCAAGGGCAACAGGAAACGCCTATACTCCGACGCCCGGAATGAACGACTGGTACGAGACGATAAAGATCAACTATTGCGATTTCCATACGCACACTTGGGACAAGATGCTGGCTGTCCTTGAATTCTGGCTTGACAAGGGCGTCGACGGCTTCAGATGCGACATGGTCGAACTTGTGCCTCCGCAATTCTTCAGATGGGCGATAGCGGAAGTGAAGAGGAAGCATCCCGACACGATTTTTATTGCGGAAGTCTACAAGAAGGACCTGTACAAGAAATATGTGCGTGAAGTCGGTTTCGATTTCCTGTATGACAAGTCAGGGCTTTATGACACTCTCAGGTCCATAGTCCAGGCCAATGTGGATGCAGGTGGAATGCCTCTTGAACTGTGGCAGTCGGCAAAGGGAATTTCAAGGAACTGGCAATATCTCGGCGACCTTCAGCCGTACATGCTCAATTTTCTCGAAAACCACGATGAGCAGAGGTTCGCTTCCGACCATTTCGGGAAGGATGCACGCAATTGCTTTGCCCCTTTGTTCGCTTCCCTGTACCTGAATCGTGCTGCATTCATGATTTATGCAGGAGAGGAAATGGGGGAAAAGGCGGATGAGGAAGAAGGCTTCAGCGGAAAGGACGGCAGGACGACGATTTTCGATTGGTGGAGCCTGAAATCATTGAGGGCATTGAGAAAGGTTATCTCTTCCGGTGCATATCGTTCGGACAGACCGTGGGAGGGGGACATTGCCGGGTATGAGGCATTTTTCAGGCGGTTTGCCGAGGCTGTGAGGTTCGCTTCAAAGGATGATGCCGTGAGGATCGGGACTACTTATGACCTTTGCTACTGCAATGCGGCGTCGGAAGGGTTCGATATTGACAGGCATTTCGCTTTTTTGCGTGATTCAGAGGATGAAACAATTTTGTTTGCGATAAATTTTTCACAGGCGGAGGCCCGGATGAAGTTGTTTATACCGGAACATGCGTTCGAATGGCTTGAAATGCCGCAAACGGAGTCACTCAATACTTCGGTTCCGGTCGAGGTGACGGTTCCGCCGATGGATGCCGTCGCCGTCACCCTTTGTCAATAGCCCACCACGGCTTTGTTGGACTGCCGGTCAATATACGCCGCCAGGCCCTTCGGCGCAGCATACAACTTCACGAATTTTCCCTCCTTGATGCAAGGCAGATCCGAAAGCAGGGCCGTGTTCAGCGCATTGTCGTCCAATACAGTGTCGATGGTGAGATATCCGACCCCGAGGGACGTTATGTTCTGGAAGAAATGAGTCCCCTGGCTTGCTTCTATCCTGAAGCCCGGGATGGCACACTCTACTATCACTTTTGCTTCGGAGATGTTGCTCCATACTACAGGGATTCCGAGCCACGGGTCGGAGGATCCCCATCGGCCAGGGCCGATTAGCAGGTAGGAGCCTCCTTCTTCCTTTATCAGTTCGTTCATCGAGGCGATTTCCGCCGCAATCTCTTTTGTCTTGGCGCTGTCGAAATGTTCAGGGTCGACGTATAAGATATGGGTCAAGCCGCCGATTTCTCCGCATCCGAGGGCGTTGGATGATCTTACGAGTATGTTATCAAGGGTTTCCTCCACCTGATCGAGCGTCACGTTCCTGTCGTCGGAATAGTCCACTACAGGACGTATCTGAAGGAGTTTGAGTACGCATTCCTGGGACGGGCTGTCGGGAATCACGTCGAGTGCGAACTCGATTTCCACGTCGCTCATCATTTCCTTGCGGCAGATGACCATGAGGTCGGTCAGGGCCTGCGAAAGCGGATATCTTGCGTATTTGAGGATATAGTCGAACGTTATGATTCTTGCACCGTCGGCATTCACGCCCGGAATCATCCTGTTGTCGGAAGAACTGTATGTGGAGGCCACGAGTTCCGGATGGTCAAAATCCTTAAGCGCTTCCGAAACTGGCAGGTTGACGAGATTTACGCCGTCGTTCAAGGATATCTTGAATGCGCTCGGACTGAGGTCGAGGGCGTACATCGTCTTCTGCGTGTCGCTTATGGCAATCTTCATGTCGGACAATTGCAGGATGCGTTTCGGGTAACGCGGGACATACCTGAGCGTGTTTCCCCCGTCAACGACTGTTTTCCCGAGGCCGAATGCAAGGTTCACGACACCGTCTTCCGGCTTTTCCCTGCCTATAGGATAAAAGTTTACGGAACGTGCCACTCCTGACATCATTGGATAGTAAAGCCCGTTGTGCTCACTTCCGCAGATGCTTTGGATGACGACTGCCATCTTCTCTTCACTGAGCAGGTTGCCGGTCGTGTGTATATAGGAGCGGCTGCCGTTGAAGAATGCCGAGGCATAGACGCTTTTTATGGCTTTTTCGAGCATTCTCAGCATCCGGTCAGTGTTTTCCGCAAGGGGCACCATATAGGTGGAATACACTCCGGCGAACGGCTGATAGTTGCTGTCCTCGAGCTTGGAACTGGACCTTACGGCAAGAGGGGACTTCACGGTCTCCAGAAACACCTTCAGTTCTTCCACGAGTTGTTCCGGCAGCCTCGACGAGACGAATTCCGAGAGGATTTCATCGTCCTGCAGGTCGGAGTCGATTACGAACTGCAGGCCGTTCTCGAAGATGAACTGGTCGAAATAGTCGGTCGCCACCACGAGTGTTCTCGGCGTGGATATTTTCAGTCCGGAATACATGTTCGTGAGCCTGTATTTTGCTATCAGCGTGTTAAGGAAGGCGATGCCCCTTGCCTTGCCGCCTAGTGAGCCTTCTCCTGCGCGGGCGAACCAGATGTATTTCCCGTAGGTGTCCTTGTCGAAATGGGCTATTATTCCCCGGCCGTTCAGTGCATGGTAGTCGTATATCTGCTGGGCGACGTATTCCCGGAGTTCCGCAGTGGAGGAAAAATGCGTCTCGTGCACTTCCCGGAAACGTTTCGCAAGGGTAAACAGTCCTCTGGCGAAGAACCATTTGGAGAGCATGTTCCTTGATGTGTTGTAGAGAAGCACATCGTCAGGGATGCTGTTTATGCATTCTTGAAGCTGGCTCAGGTTTGCGGCCCGCCCGAATTCTCTCCTGTTGGCGTCACGGAACACGAAATCGCCGAACTCGAATTCGTCCCTGATGTAGTCGGAAAGTTGGAGTATCAGGGTCTTGGAGTATTTTTTGAGGAAGCCCACGCCGAGTTGTCCCGCTATCTCCGAGACGGATTCCTGCGAGGATTGGAGGATGATCGGCATGTACGGGTCATCTTCCCTCACGAGCCTTACAAGGTCTATCCCGGCGTCGGACTTTTCAGTCTCCGACGGGTCGTTCTTGTGCAGAACGAAGCCCACGTCGGAAATGATTCCGAGCATGTTCTTCTTGTATTTCTGATATAATGCCACGGCATCCTCGTAGTTTGTGGCGAGGAGGATTTTCGGGCGGGAACGTTTGCGGAGTTTGCGCTGCTTTTCGTTCAGCGTCTCTTTCAGGAATTCCGCGCTCTGCTTGAGTACAAGCCGGTAAAGTTCAGGAAGATACGTCGAGTAATACCTTACCGAGTCTTCCACGAGCAGAATGGACTGCACGCCGAGTTTGAGGATGTCGTTGTCGGCGTTTATCTTGTCTTCGAACAGTTTGATTATGGCCACTATGAGGTCGGCGTTGCCGTTCCACGAGAAGACATAGTCCACGGACGAGGTGTCCTGCCTTTCGAGCCTCTTGTATATTTCCCTGGAAAAGTGTGTCAGAAGGATGAAAGGGATGTCGCGTCCGCTTTCCTTGAGTTCCTTCGTGAAACGGAAAACGTCTCGGTCGCGGTCGTTGTACATGCAGATTATCATGTCGATGTTGTCGTCGCCGGACATTACCGATTCGGCTTCCGCTGATGTCGTGACCCATACGAACTGGGGCGGATTGCTAAGGTTCAGTTCGCTGTATTCCTTGTAGATCTGGCTCTCTATCTGTCCGTCCTCCTCGAGGATGAATGCGTCGTAGTTGCTGCATATTATCAGGATTTTCCTGATGCGGAAACTCATAAGCGAGCGAAAATCCGTCACTATCAGTTCTTTCAGACTTACCGGTTCGATCGTGTTCATGTTCGTTTGATTATCATTGCATCATACAAAGATAGTGATTCCCCGGACAATTTTGTGGTTTTCATGCATTATCATTATATTTGAAATGAATTAATGACCGCATATTATGAAACGCAACCTTTTTATTGCTATTTTTCTCTGTTCTGCTTTTTTATCAACAGGACAGTCCAAAATTTCCTTTTTTGATTTTGTTGAATCTTTTGACTGGGATATCTCACAATCTGAATTTGAGGTCAAGTATCAGACAATGATTGTTGAGAAGTCAGATACTGCTGAAATGCAATATGTAATGTCGGATATGTACATTGACAAATATCCATTTAATGTATCGTTGAGTTTTATGCAACTGGAAAATGAAGATACGGGAATATCATTACTCAATGATAACATAGTGATAATGATTGTTCATCCGGATTCAACATTATGTATGCCATTGAATGCATTGAATTCTGAATTGAAAGGAAAGTATAGTTCACCAATATCACTTAATGAAGAATTAGGAAATTTACAGATACCGGAATTTACTCCTCCTGATTTTGGTAATGCAGCCGTTACTTTATGGCAATTTGCCGGACCGTCAATTATGACGTATGCAGACATAGATTCAAGTTCTGAACCAGAGTATTATATTATGCTTTGCAATTTTATTGATGACGAAATTGTCGACAATATCATGGATGAACCGGAAACTGATTTCAGACATTCTAATTGGGGCGATTCCATGTCGGAAGTGATGGCTAAAGAAAGAAAAAATAATATTTCGGAAATGCCGGATATGTATATATTCAAAGATTATCTTGCCGGAAGGGAGGTTATGGTGTGGTATGGATTTACAAATGACAAGTTGTATTGTGGAAAATATAACATTACTTATCATTACCCAAACGATAATTATATTGAGGATTATGAGTATTTTCTCGGTCTATTGACAAAAAAATATGGCAAACCGATATATTCACAGAATAAGGCATTGAAAGATGACCTTCCTTCTTATCTTAATGATGAAGAGTTAATTAAAGGTGGTTATATCGAATATGGTAATTTATGGCGGAATCAACCTTCTTTTATTCTTTTACAATTAAGTCTTGATGATTATGGGGACCCATACTTGACAATTCAATACCTTAGTTTGCAATATAATGCTGAAGCAGAAGCAAATACGCTGGAATTACTATAAAGTGTCAATATGTATGGTAGATTGCATATTGTCAAAATGTCAAAGATAATTCGATTGGTAAATTTGTAAATTCAAAACAATGTATTATATTTGTTCCGTAATTCTTGATGTTCTAAGGTTAATCCTGTTGCAGAATTATGGAAACAATAACTAAATGTAAATTCGTCAGCCTTGATAAGGTGACGGTTGAAACGCCACAAGGTGACCGTTTCACGCTGGGGCTCTCCGGAGTAATCCCATTTGAAATGCAGGAGCAGCACTGCCAAATCATCGCTGCACTCTTCGACAAATACTACCAGGGCGACCCATCTGTCATTATGGGGCCGATTCTTCGTGGTATGTACCAATGCCGCTGCTGGGCCAGTATCTTCTGGTATGGCCCGGACCGCGAGAACG
>CALVDU010000045.1 GCA_944326375.1 uncultured Bacteroidales bacterium
GATGATGTTGTAGTAATCCCGTTCCGTTATCATGTCCTTTTCGTATATGAGTTTCGTGTCCGCCGTCGCATTCCTCCAGTCTCTTGGAAAATCGGTTCAACTCCACGAATATACGCAGAAGTCGAGAGCAATGCAAACTTGTTTGCAATTGCCGAGGCGCAACCGTATATGTGGCGATAGCCAAGCATAAAAACGGCTCCGTCTATTCTGGGCTTGTCATCTGTATGATATCTTGGCGTCGTCTCCGGTGCGCCTGTGCGGATTTTTAATGTAAATACTTAATAAATATTACAATTTTTTAACAAAAAGTGGACTTTTGTAAATTTGTTATCGAATCTCTTGAAAGTTTATAAAGAATCTGATATATTTGCATTTTATTGGGGTTTTATCCCCCGACAGTAGCAAGGATTTATTTTGGATATTGTGATGAAAAACATTCTAATTCGAATTATGGCGGCTTCAGCCGTATTTGCAGGGGCCATTGCCTGCAACAAGGATGTCGAACAGCCGCCTATGCCCGAATTGTCGGCAAATGTTTCCACTCTGGAAATAGGAATGGACGGGGCGACCACCCCGATAACCGTATATTCCAACCGCTCGTTTTCAATCGAATGTGATGAAAACTGGCTTGCATTCGACCCTTCCAGCGTAGAGGTTGAGCCGGGTGAGGTCGCAGAATATACGATAAATGTGACGGCTCTTCCTACCAATGTCGGAGATGTCAGGACTTCCGAGTTCTCTATCAAGACATTGACACACCACGTAGAGGTGACAGTGACGCAAGAGGCAGATCCGGACATGATGCCTCTCGACATTTATGCCAATGATTTTGACAAGGAACAGGGTACATCATCATCTCCATGGTATCATCTGGATACATTCAACGGCTGGCGCAATGAGACCGGATCAGGCGTGACTGATGGCCTGACATATTATGGTTCAGGGGTTTCCATAAGAGCAAATTCTGCGTCAAACGGCAGTCATTCAGTTTATGAAGGCTCCGGCAGCAACAACCTTTTCTTCGGCAGCGGAGCCAATTTTGCCGTCGGCAATATAGCCCTTCATCAGGACCACAGGGGACTTATCCTTACTTTCGGTTCAGAAAGATATGTTTATAATGAGTCGGACAATACATTCAATCCGGATGAATTCCCTGTATGGATAAGCGTTGACGGGACAAATTGGGTAGAAGTGGAATACTCATTCCCGGGAGGTGTATGGCAGGACGGCACCTGGGACCTTGCCACGGCAAAGTTCACCCTTCCAGAACAGGCTTCCGCCCTTTGGATAAGATTTGAACCGACAATCGCATCGGCATATCGTCTTGACGACGTGACTCTTATGGCTTCTCCTGAACCTGTGGGCGAGACAATAGACTGGGGCAGCGCAACAACAATCAATCCGGGCACTCCGATAGCACCAGCTGAATAATGTTCAGGATTATCAACAGGGCGCTTCTGAAAGCCGTGACAGGCTTGTCGGGAGTTGTGGCATTGTCGTTACTGATGATGACCACCAGTTCCTGTGAGCGGATTGGCGAAGGCGAAATATCCGTGGCATTGCGTCAGGATGAGGTTTCTGCGGCGGCAGGGAGCATATTCATGGGCGTCACGGCATCTTCCGACTGGACTCTGACCTTGGAGTTCGCTGACGGTGCAGAGCCGTGGGCATCCCTGAACGCCACAAGCGGAAGCGGCAGCAGAAACAATGTCATACTCTCATTCGAAGCAAACAGTGGGGAAGTTTCCCGTTCGTTGGACGTAGTCTTGATATCCGCCAACCAAAGGGCATCAGCCACATTCACGCAACTGGCAGAAGGCGAGCAGCCGACGGAAGACCCGGACTATCCGGGGCTTGTGTCCGACGCTCCGAGGCAATGGATGGAACTGCCGGCGATGACTATAGAGTCAGGCTGTGCATGGGTTTTTCACAACATGACGATAGACGGGAAGGAAGTGAGGAACTACTCCTTATATTATGATGTGGAAAACAGGCTTTCGCATTGGGTGGCATATCCGCTCAATGCCCATTTGAGGGGCACAGGAAGTCGCCATGACCAGTTCGATGCAAAGGATCCTAAAATTCCGGTGACATATCAGCCATATACGGAAAGAGGATGGGGTGTGGACGGATATGACAGAGGTCACCAGATTCCTGCTGCAGACAGATACCGCTCTGATGCACACCGGGCAACATTCTATCCAACCAACATGACAATGCAGAACTCCTCGCTCAACCAGCAGATGTGGCAGTCTCTTGAAGACGCTGTCAGGGATTGGTCGGACAATAGCGACACTCTTTATGTCGTTACCGGATGCGTGCCGAGCGAGCATTTTGAATATGACAAGGGAGGGAACAGGGTAAATGTACCTGCAGGGTATTATAAGGCTTTGTTGAGATACAGTGCGGCAAGCACGATTTCTCCTTATTTGGGCGTAGCCTTCTATTTCGAGAACAGGGCATACGGTGACAGGAACTATTCTGCTTGCAAGATGACAATCGACGCCCTTGAGGAACAGCTCGGAATGGACTTTTTCCCGAACATCCCCGACACTTATGAGGCGGCAGCCGAATCCTCGATAAATTCGTGGTGGGGATTGGGCAACTGACAGCCTGCGGCAACAGACGAAAACAGAAGTTTAACGAGATAACAACCATAACAATGAAAAAAATTCTGACGTTCAGCCTTATTTTGGTGCTTTTCTCCGCAGCGGCGTTTGCCGAAGGCGGACTCAAGACCAAGCAGAACTATGTCATCGGATTTTACAACCTTGAAAATCTTTTCGACATTTATGACGACCCGGTGAAGAACGATGCCGAGTTCCTGCCGGACGGCAGCAACCAGTGGACGGAAGTGAAATACAACAAGAAACTCCACAACATGGCGTACGTCATAGCCGACATGGCCAAGTCCAACGGGGCATTCCATACGCTTCTCGGAGTTTCCGAAATCGAAAACCGCCTTGTGCTTGAAGACCTCGTGTCCCAGCCGGAACTCCTCCCGGCACATTTTGAAATCGTGCATTACGACAGCCCGGACCGCAGGGGAGTAGATGTGGCTTTGCTCTATCGTCCGGATCAGTTCGAGTATATCGACAGCGAGTCCATCCCGTTTTCGTTCGAGGATACCCAGGTGGAGATGACCCTCAGCAAGGAAGAGCAGGACTATTTCCGCACGAGGGACATCCTCATGGTGCACGGAAAGATTGACGGCGAGGACTTCGCAATCTATGTGGCTCATCTCCCGTCCCGCGTTGGCGGAAAAGGCGGGGATTTGCGTTCTCTCGGTGCAGAAATCATCCGCAAACATGCCGAAAAGATGATGAAGGAATATCCTGGCATCAAGGTGGTCATAATGGGCGACATGAACGACGATCCGTTCAACGACAGCATGGCAAATGTGCTCGGGGCGAAGAAAAATCCCGATGAAGTCGGAGAAAACGGCTTCTTCAACCCGTTCTGGAAAATGCTCGACGACGGTTACGGCTCTCTTGCGTACAGGGACGTGTGGAGCATCTTCGACCAGATTATAGTAAATGATGCAGTGCTGAATGCCCGACCGGGAACGCTTGCAATTCAGCAGGTGTCGAAAAAAGGCTATTACGGCGTGGTCTACAAACGCCAGTATCTCGTGACCCAAAAGGGGCAGTACAAGGGATATCCGTTCAGGACCTTCTCCAGCGGGAAATTCATGAACGGCTACAGTGACCATTTCCCTACGTACATCGTGGTGGGCAAGTGATGCGAACGGCCATATTGCAGGATAATTCAAATAAATAACATATCAACAACATGAAGAAATTATTGCTGACATTGATAATCGCTCTTACGGCGTTTTATGCCAATGCACAAAGTTATGACGGCGGAGTGACCGGAAAGGTGGTGAGCCGTTCGGGAAGAGTCCCTGTGGCCCAGGCCGAACTCATCCTGACGAATGCCGAGGGCGAAGTTGCCAGGACATCATCCGCAGATGACGGCACATTCCTCATCGACGGCCTGTCTGACGGGGATTATACGATGACCATAAGGGCTGCGGGCTTCTCCGTATCGAGGGTTAACGTGTCCGTTGAAGGGTATGTCAAAGACTTGATATTCGTTTCTTTGCAGCCTGAGCAGATCCTCATGGAAATAGATGATGCAAGTTTCGCAGACTTCGACATGGACGATTCCGGCTATCAGAACGTGCCGACCGTGCTGTCTTCATCTTCGGACGTGTTCGACAACACTGCAGGCTACAAGTTCAGCCAGGTACGGTTCAAACTGAGAGGCTATGAGAGCGGCACGCAAGACGTGTATCTTTCTGGCGTAAGGCTCAACGACGCATTGACGGGTTATGCTCCGTGGTCGCTGTGGAGCGGTCTGAATGAAGCCACGAGGGAGAAAGAGACCGTGACGGGAAGTGCGGTGTCGGATTACGGTATCGGAGGTTACAACGGCGTGAGCAACATAATGGGGACGGCTTCTGCAATGAGAAAGGGCGCAAGGTTCAGTGTCCTGACCAACAGTTCGTTCTATCGTCTGCGTCTCATGGGTTCGTATGCTACCGGTGAACTGGACAACGGCTGGTCCTTTGCAGCCAATGTTTCGACAAGGCTCGGCGGCAATGACTGGATTCAGGGCGTGTACTACCGGTCATTCGCATACTATCTCGCTGCAGAGAAGAATTTTCACGACACTCATCGTCTGAGCCTTTCGATTTTCGGCTCTCCGGTGCAAAGAGGTGCGCAGAACGCTTCGACGCAGGAAGTCTATGACCTCGTCGGAAGCAACTACTATAATTCCAACTGGGGCTGGCAGGACGGAAAAATCAGGAATGCAAGGGTGCGCAACAACCATGAGCCTGTATTTGTCCTGAAATACACCTATACTCCTACCGTCAAGTTCACGCTCGACGCCACGCTGTTATATCGCACGGGCCGCAACGGTTATTCGGCCCTCGACTGGTACGATGCACCGGATCCCCGTCCGGACTATTACCGCAATCTTCCAAGTTATTTCTACATGGAGGAGGCCAACTATTCCAACCGTGACGCCGAATACCAGGCCGGTTGGGCTACGGAAGCGTGGACATATAACTACAACAACACGCAGCATATCGACTGGGACAGGCTCTACAACGTGAACTATAACAGCCTCGACTCCGATGGTCTCCGCCGCTCCAAATATGTGCAGGAGGAAAGGCGCACGGACCAGAACGACATCAATGCAAATGTGCGTGCGAAATGGATGGCCGGACGTTACCTGACCCTTCAGGGCGGTGCCAACTTCCGTTGGAACAGGACTGAATACTACAAGATAATCAAGGACCTGCTCGGAGGTGACTACTATGTGAACATCGACCAGTTCGCAGAGCGTGACTTCGGTACAGACCCTATCAAGATTCAGAACGACCTCCAGTATTATATGAGCCACGGCGGTCAGGCAGAGAAAGTTACCGTAGGCGACAAGTACGGCTACGACTACTACGCCAATGTCCGTGACGCAAAACTGTGGGCAAACCTCAATTTTGAAAAGGAAAACTGGAAGGCTTACGTTGCAGCGGAGGGCGGATACAACACGTTCTGGCGCGACGGCCTTGTGCAGAAGGGCCTGTTCCCTGACAATTCCCTCGGGAAATCCGAAGTTGCAGACTTCTTCACATACAGGGCAAAGGCAGGTGCGACATGGACCGCAGGGGCTCACAGGGTATATGCAAATGTAGGTTATTTCAATGATGCACCGTACTTTACGGAGTCATTCGTGTCTCCGAGGACAAGGAATACCCTTGCCCCGAACCTGACTACACAGAAAACCTTGTCTGCCGACCTGAACTATGCCTTCTCGAAGAATGGCTACAAGGTGAGGGTGACCGGCTACTATGCCAATATTGCGGACCAGACCGACCTCATGAGTTTCTACGATGACTCGCAGAACTCCTACACCAACTTCGCAATGAGCGGCATCGACGAGAGGCATATAGGTGTTGAACTCGGTTTCGAGATTCCGCTTCCTGTGACCGGACTTTCGATTCAGGGTGCATTGAACTGGGGTGACTATGTATATACATCGACTCCCCGCGTGACCCAGACAATCGACAACAACGGCGACATCATCCTCGACAATGCCCAGGTGCCATACTGGAGCGCAAGCAACATCTACAAGAGGGATGAGAACGGCGTAATCATGACTGACGAAAACGGAAAGGCAATCGTGGACAGGGTGCAGAAGCACTATGTGCCGAGCACGCCTCAGTTTGCGACAAGCATCGGACTGAACTACCGTTCCCCGAACTATCTCTTCGCAGGAATTGACGTGCAGTATTTCGACAAGATGTATCTTGACATGAACCCTCTCTACCGCACCGATATGGCAGTAATGGGACCGGACGGAATATGGACGGCAGAGGAGGAGGAATACATGGCAACCCAGGAGCAGTTTGACGCACAGTGGATTCTGAACGCCAACATCGGAAAATCATGGTACATCAACAGGAAATACAACATAGGCATTTCCTTCGAACTCCGCAACATCCTCAACAACAAGATGCTCAAGACCGGAGGGTATGAGCAGACGAGGCTCATCGATTCCGAGAACAACGAGAGATACTACAAGTTCGACTCCAAGTATTTCTACATGTACGGAATCAACTACATGCTTAACATCTATTTCAGGTTCTAAGTTATACGGATAATGGACAAGATTATGAAATTCAACAGGATAATTTCTTTTGCGCTGGCAATTTCGGCTATTGCGGGACTCTCGTCCTGCGAGGAATTCGGACCGGTGTTCACGGGAAAATACGATGAGCCTGAGCCGTCGAAAATATACACCGACGCTGATTTCGAGGGGCTTACACTCGTGGACATTGCCGACCTGAAAGCAAGATACACTGCCGGTCAGCCGTTCAACATCGAAGAAGACATCTATATCAAGGGACAGGTCAATTCCTCTGACAGCCTCGGAAACTTCTACCGCAGTTTCTATATTCAGGACGAGACGGGCGGAATTGAGATAAAGGCAGGAAAAACAGGTCTTTACAACAGTTACAAACGCAACCAGTGGGTTTATGTGAAGTGCAAGGGCCTCGCTCTCGGAGCGTACGGCGGCATGGTGCAGTTGGGATATGAGTCTATGGACCCGCAGTATGAGACCTCATACATAGATGTGCAACTCCTTATCGATAACCATATTTTCCGCGGGGAAATGGGCGAGAAGATTGAGCCGATTGTCGTGACTGACGGTCAGGACATCCTGGACATGAAATATCTCGGAATGCTCTGCACCGTTCAGGGATTGGCTTATGGCGATGAGGTGTTTGCTATCTTCCATGACTCTGCAGACAACAACATCTATATAGGTGACGACTATCCTAACGGGGCACACGGAATCACGACCTGGGCATTGTCTGAAACGGGATGTGCGGAATATCTTGAGGAATGGAAGTCGAATATTCCCGATTTGGAGGATGCCGTTCCGGAACCTATCAACGTAAGCCAGTATTTCACCCTCGGGAATGCCACCCTCCAGGTGAGGACAAGCGGATATTCGAGGTTTGCGGACACTCCGCTCACGGGCGATCCGGAGAAGGGCGTTCCTGACGTGACCAAGGGCAGCAACGTTTCCCTTACGGGAATCATGACAATCCATAACGACAATTTCCAGATCACTCTGAACGACCTGAGCGGCGTTCAGGTCGAAGAATGACATAACAGACCATGAAGCGTATTTTTCTTTGCCTCACAGCGTTTTTGACCGTCATGTCGTGCAGCAGGATCAATCCGTTCTTTGCGGAATGGGACACGCCTTACGGAATCCCTCCGTTCGACGAAATCAAGGAAATGCACTATTTGCGTGCCGTGAAATTCGGCATACGCCAGCAGTCTTCCGAAATCGACGCCATAATCGCAAACGAGCATGAGCCGACATTCGACAACACGATTGCCCCTTATGAGCATTCGGGAGAAATCCTCGACAGGGTGACGGGAGTGCTGTTCAACCTTTCCGAGTCGGATGCCACGCCGTCTATGCAGCGGATTGTGGAAAAGGTGATACCTTTGTTGACGGAACACAACAACAATGTCTTCATGAATCCGTATTTCTTCGACAGGGTGAAGAAGGTTTATGAGGGGATGGATGATGCGGGACTGACGACTGAAGAGAAGATGGTCGTGAAGAAATTGTATGAAGCATTCTATGCAAACGGTATAGCCCTCGACGAAGCCGGACAGGCAAGGATGAGGGAAATAAACGGCGAACTCGCTTCTTTGGAGCAGACTTTCGGGAACAATCTGCTGGCGCAGACAAATGCTTTCAGCCTGCTTTTGACGGATACTTCCGAAATTGCCGGTCTGCCGGCATCCGTGCTTGAGGCCGCATCTGCAGAAGCGGCAGCAGCCGGGAGGAATTCCACGCCTGCCGGTGGCCCTTGGCTTTTTACCCTGCACAATCCGAGTTATGTGCCGTTCATGACATACAGCGCACGGAGAGATTTGCGTGAAAGGATGTTCAAGGCTTATTCTTCCCGCGGCAACAACAACGACAGGAGTGACAACAAGGATGTTGTGCTCCGGATTATGGCATTGAGGATAGAGAAGTCCCGTCTGTTAGGGTACGAGACCCCGGCAGAATTTATCCTGTCCGACAAGATGGCTGAAAATCCGGGGAATGTGGATGCTTTTCTCGGAAGAATTTTTCCTGCCGCCAATGACAAGGCCAGGAAAGAGGTACTTGCAATGCAGGCGATCATGGATGAGGATGTGGTAGCCGGGCTGCTTCCTGCCGACAGCACTTCAGTTATCCGTCCGTGGGACTGGGCTTACTATGCTGAAAGGGTAAGGCAGAGGGAATATGCCCTTGACGAGGCTGAAATCAAGCCTTATTTCAAGATGGAGAATGTGCGTGACGGCGTTTTCTCTCTTGCGCATGAGATGTACGGGCTGAATTTCGCACCGATCGACTCGATTCCTGTATATCATCCTGATGTCGAAGGATTCAAGGTGACTGATTCCGACGGTTCCTTTGTCGGGGTTATACTGACTGACTACTACCCTCGCAGCACCAAGAGGGGCGGGGCGTGGATGAGCAATTTCCGTTCACAGGAGATTTCGGAAGAAGGGGAGGATATCCGTCCGATAATCGTCAATGTGGGCAATTTCACAAAGCCTACGCCAGGCAAGCCGTCTCTCCTTACACTCGATGAGACGGCAACGATGTTCCATGAGTTCGGGCACGCCCTTCATGGTCTTCTCAGCAAATGCGCATACAAGGATGTAAGCGGGACAAGTGTGGCGAGGGATTTCGTGGAACTGCCGTCGCAGTTCAATGAGGACTGGGCACTTTATCCGCCGGTACTCAAACGTTATGCAAAGCATTATGAGACAGGGGAGACAATTCCTGATTCGCTTGTGTCGAAGATTACCGCAGCCTCGCAGTTCAATTATGGTTTCATGACCACTGAACTTGCAGCCGCATCAATTCTCGACATGAGGTGGCATGAACTTACATCAGTCTATGTGCCTGCGGATTGTCCGTTTGCTTCGTCAACGGCTGCGCCAGAGGGTGCTGAACCGGCTTTTCTCGTCATAAACGGGGAAAAGATTGCGACCGGGACGTCTTCCGAATTGAGGCTTATCGATCCTGTGGCTTTCGAGCAGTGCATGATGTCCGAAATCGGGCTTATAGATGAGATTATTCCGCGTTACCGCACCACATATTTCAACCATATTTTCGCTGGCGGCTACAATGCCGGGTATTACAGTTATCTTTGGGCTGAAGTTCTTGACAAGGATGCTTTTGAATATTTCAAGAGGAAGGGTCTTTCTTCGTCTGTGGCCATGTCTTTCCGCCACAACATTCTTGAAAAGGGCGGCAGTGACGAGCCTATGGTGTTGTATAAGAAGTTTAGAGGTGCGGAGCCTGATACTGACGCTCTGCTCCGCGCCCGCGGACTGCTCTGATTCAGTGGATTGTCATGTCGAGCAAAACGAAACGCAGCCGAGACATCTGCCTGGTCAAACCACAGATTCCTCGGCTGCGCTCGGAATGACGACAAACGTTATTTAATCGTGTTGTCCTCGGTAATAAAGCCTCGGGTCTGTTTCAGGACACGGTCGGGATAATTGGAAATGATTGCATCAACTTTCAGATCAATCATCCGCTTGATGTCTTCAGGTGTGTCAGCTGTCCAAGGCACAAGTTTCATCCCCAATTCACGGCTTCTGGCGCAGAGTTCCTCATCCACAATCGAGTGATGCGGGCTGAGCCAGGTCGGAGTGAAGTTTATTTTTGCCATGAACTCATCAAAACTGCCAGCCTTCGCATCAACGAGATAAGACAGCACTACCTGAGGGTATTTCTCGTGCATGTAGTCCAAGGCCCTCGTGTCGAAGCATTGCACCACGAGCCTGTCGCCGAGATTCTTTGAAAGCAGCAGTTCCAGACATTTGTCGACGAACTCATGGTATTCCGGCCAGTTCTTGCCCTCGCCTTTGCCTTTTTTCGACTTCACCTCGATATTGTAGCGGACAGGCGTGAGTCCGTTGTCAGCGACATATTTTTCCACGAAGTCGATAAGGTCTGAAGCAAGAGGCTTGTATGCAGGCAGGCATGCCTTTTCCGGCCAGACCGTGCTCGGACGCTTGCCGGTGTCGTATTTGCGCACCTGGCTGTATGGCATGGTGTATATGTATTCCTTAGGGTCTTCGGGCTTCACTTCGCTTCCGTCAGGCCTTGTGGCATATCTTGAATGGAAGTACGCGTCATGCGATACCACGACCTGGCCGTCCTGGCTTATCTGGAGGTCCAGTTCGAGAGTGTTCACTCCCATGTCGAGGGCATTTTTCATGGCCTCAATCGTGTTTTCGGGCATGAGTCCTGCACCGCCCCTGTGCGCCTGTACATCCACATAGTCGTGCATGTCAATGTCCTGCCTGTATTCGTTGCCGAAACGGTCTTTCACAATTACAGTCACATTGTCGGCATATTGGGACGGAACGGCGATGAAATAGTGCGAATTGGGTTTCGGGTTCTTGTAGGTAGGGGTCTTTTTCCCTTTGTCGAAATAGACTGCGTTCAGTTCCCGGATGTAATATGGGGAATAGTCATAGACCTGCTCCATCGCACCCATCGGCTTGCCGTCGCACAGCCATTCGACACTCCATTCAGGATCATAATCCCATACGTTGGCAATCACGGCGTTCGGGTGAATGAAGGATTCTCCAGGCTTGAACACTTCAATCTGGAAGTCCCTGCCGTAGCCTACGGACTTGTAATACCATGTCAGTTTTCCGTCTTTTTTCTCGAATACCTTGTACCCTGCAGGTGTTCCGTCGCTGCAATGCTTTGTTATCCACCATGAGCCGCAGATTGCAGCAATGTTGTGCTCCATTATGCCGGGGGCAACTTCAAGGTTGTTGTTGATATGGGTGTGTCCTGAAAGGAACATGACCTTACGTCCCGAAAGGGCGTCGAGCAGTTCGGAGCCTTTGCCTGTCATCCTGTCCTTTGAGAACCATTTTATCATAGGGCAGTGCATGGCAACATATATTTGTGCGTCTTCAGGGATGTAGTCGAGCAAACCTTTTATCCACTGTATCTCCTTTTTCGTGAGGCTTTCCTTGTATTGTTTCTGTGTGTCGTAGACTACATTGTCGAATACGATGAACCAGTCTCCGCCTATCGAGAAGGCATAGTATTCCGGACCGAAATTGTCGCGGTATGCGGACGAGGTCTTCCAGTCCCCTACAGAATCCTTGAGATGGTCATGGTTGCCGATTACCTTGTAAAACGGTATTCCGGTCTTGGCGAATTCTTCCTTGAACTGCGGATAGTAGTCTGTCCTGTCCCATGTGATGTCGCCGAGGGCGATGCCGATTGTGTTGAACTTTTCCTTTTCAGCATTGATCGTGGCTATCAGATCGGGAATCGAGCGGGTGCAGAATTTCTTGAAATGCTTGTCGGTAGCCGTCTGCGGGTCTGCTATGGCTATGAAGGCGTAGTCTTTCGAGTCCGAGGTCCTGATGAGGTCGAAAACGAATTTTCCCTCTGACGATGCTGGCTTGTAGAATACCGGAGTGCCGCTTTCGTATGGTGCAGCATAACCCGTCGGCGTGAGCACATATACGAAATCCGCCTTGTCGTCGGCTTCAAACTTGAACTTTCCTTTCTTGTCAGTTACCGTGAAATTCTTTCCGTCAGTTACGATCACGCCCGGAAGTTTCTCATTTCCGGAAACCACGCTTCCGGACACTGGCCGCGCCAATGCTTCTCCGCCGCAGAGGCAGAGAAGCATGGCGATGTAAAACAAATTTTTCCTCATGATGTTATAATGTTACAATTTGGATTGTGCCTCCAGTTTCTTCATGAACCCTGACGGGATTGCGGAATATTCCCCGAATGCCGCAATCATCGCCTCCGTGTCCATTTCAGAAAGATATTCCGCCGCATTCTGCGGATCTTCGGTAATCATGCTCGAGCATTGCGCCACCTTCAGGAACGGCACGGGGAGGAGCTGATAACTGTCTATGTTTTCGCTGAATACATATTTGACCTCAGGAGTGATTGCCGCCATTCTTTTAAGAATGCCCTTTTTGCCGTCAATCAGACTGTCGTGCGCTGCGCCGTCCCATTTGCATTCCAATACGATTTCCTCCGTAGCGGGCATTGCAGGCAGGGTTATGCGCACAGCAAGTTCCCTGCCGTCGTAACTCCACGAGCCGTCGCCGGCAAAGCGGTCGTAAGGAATTTCGTTTCCGTTCACCTTTACGGATGCCGGGGCATACATTCCGTCAAGCACGAATGTCACTTTCCTGTCGGCTGGCATTCCCCGGTATGAGCCATTCCGGGCTGCTGCCTTTATCGAGAGACTGTTGTCGTCAGACTCTTTTGTGACCTCAGTCACGGCAAATTCGTCAGGATAGGCCTGGGTCTGCCCGTCGTCTTCATATACTTTGGCGCAGAAAGTGCCGTTCCCTGGGGTGACGGTAAGCACGAGTTCGTCGGATTTTTCCTGAAGGGAAGATATGGATTCGGAAGCCATTGGAATCACTGCTCCCGCCTTGACGAAGTAAGGGTTTTCGTTCAGGGTATAGTGAAGGGTTTCACAACTTCCGCCCTTGTAGGTTTTTCCGGTGGCCATGTCATACCAGTCATTGCCTTCCGGGAACCATACCGTACGTTCTGTAAGCCCTGTCGTGCTGTCCGCAGGCTCGCAAAGGACGGTGGCAAGGATGTCATCCCCGAACATGTGCTGCTGGTTCATCGTGTAGGCGTTTTCTTCCTCAGGATAGTCGTAGTACATCGGACGGCATATTGAAATTCCCGTGTCGTATGACTGGCGGGCTGCGCCGTAGATGTAAGGGGAGAGGGTATACCTCAGGCGTATTGCATCCCGCATTGCGTCGAAGTATTCAGGGAAGACCCAAATCCGTCTTTCGAGAAAACGTGTCTTTGTCGAATGTGTCTTGAAGATAGGAGTGAACACTCCGTATTGCAGCCATCGGGTATAGAGTTCAGGGTCGGTATCGTGCGGGGTTTTCTGCATGTGGCCGCCGATGTCGTGTCCCCAGTAGCCGTAGCCGACATTGGATGATGTCGCCGTAAAATAAGGCAGATAACCGAGCACCTGCCATGTATCGTATGTGTCGCCTGAAAAGCCTATCTGATACCTGTGGCTGCCGATGCCTCCCCAGCGGTGGTAAATCATCGGACGTTCGGCATATATGCCTTCATCGGCGCTTTGGCGCACCTTGTCGTTGAAGAAGGTGTAGTTCAGCCAGAAGGTGTTGTTCAGGCCCTTCATGTATTTGCAGTACTTCCACTGCTGCCAGTCGAGCCACCAGAAGT
>CALVDU010000046.1 GCA_944326375.1 uncultured Bacteroidales bacterium
TCTTTCATGTCCCGCCAGGTTCTATTACCAATATGTCAAGAGGCTCGAAGCCGAAGAGGAAGTTTCCGAAAACCTTGACAACGGCATGCTCGGAAGAGTCTATCACGGCGTGATGCAGGCCCTGTACTTGGGTGATGAGGCCATGGAGAAGGACATCGATTTCAATGACAGGAAGGAAACCGCCGCTCTGACATCCCGGCTCGAATACATCAGCAGGGATTACCTCGTCAGGAGAATGAAGGACGGCAATCTTGTCAAGAGGAAGATAAACTCCCTTATAATGAAGGAGACACATGCCTTTGAGGTCGTAGGACGCAATCTCGTGGTGGCGGACGTGATCCTGCGCTATGTGATGAAGACCCTCGAACGGGATCTGGAACTCCTGAAATCAAAGGGAACGGACAAGTTCCGGATATACGGGCTGGAGCAGGAGTACGTCATGAATTTCAGCGGATTCCGTCTCAAGGGCTACATTGACAGGCTCGACAGTTTTTCGCGGGACAGCGTGAGGATCGTTGACTACAAGACCGGAAAAGTCTCCGATGCCGATGAAATCATCGATGACGGAAATGCTGAAAATGTGGCGGATGCCCTTTTCGGTACTGACAACGGGTCGAGGCCGAAAATCGCATTGCAGCTCTACATCTATGACAAACTGCTGAACAGCAGGGATGAGTTTGCCGGGAAGGAAATAGTGAATTGCATCTATTCCGCTTCACGTCTGTTCACGAAGGCTCCGGAGCAGTTCGCCGTCAGCCCTAAATTCCATTCCATAGTCGACGAAAAACTCGCTGCACTGCTCGGCGACATGACTGACGTCACCATTCCTTTCTCCAGGACCGGGGACATAAGGACATGCGCATGGTGCGACTTCAAAATGATTTGCGGAAGATGATACAGATAATGAGAGCCTCGGCAGGTTCGGGAAAGACTTTCAGCCTTGCCAGAAAATACATAACGCTGCTGTTCCGTAAGAACGACAGGCATGCCTACAGGCATATTCTTGCCGTGACATTCACCAACAAGGCCACGGACGAGATGAAAAGCCGCATCCTCAAGGAACTGCACATCCTTTCAACGGCACCGGAGAAATCGGGATACCTCAAATGGTTCATTCCTGAGATGTTTTCTCCGGAGCAGCTTTCCGATGTGGAGGAAGAGGACATAGTCAGGGAATTGCCGGGAATGCCGGGGAAGAAGATTACTCCGGATTCCCTGAAGACTGCTGCGAGGGATATGCTGAGCAATCTTCTCCACGATTACGGCGCATTTGCAGTAAGCACGATAGACAGGTTTTTCCAGCAGACCCTGAAAGCCTTTTCAAGGGAAATCGGGCAGTTCGCGTCATATCAGGTCGAACTCGACAAGAATTCCCTGATAGCCGAAAGCGTGGACAGGATTCTGGATTCCCTGACGGAAGACAAGCCTGATTTGCTGCGCTGGCTTACGGAAAGCGCAATGGAACAGGTGGAGCGGGGTGAGAAATACAACATAGAGGCAGGGCTTAAGGCAATGGCCGTGCGTCTGAAATCGGATGAGCACAGGTATCTTGCCGAGAAGTCCGGCCTGAATGAGGCCGAGATGTATTCGTATGAGAGCCTGCTCAATACGAGAAAGGTCTGCCGAAAGATAATTTCGACGTTCAACGCCGCAGTGAGGGAAAAGGCCGAGAATGTGCTTGCCTTGCTCGAAAGGGCGGGAGTCCCGCCTGAAGTGTTCCATAGAAAGTTCATGGCCCGTGTGTGCCAATATGCCGCTCTCGCTCCTGATGACACTGTTGAGGCCCTGCCGGGGACTTTCATGCAGAGGGCTGCGGACCATGAATTGTGGTTCGCCAAATCGAATGCAAAATTGCTCGATATCGTATATCCTGCACTCGAAGGCCCTCTGAACGACTTTTGCGGCTGTTTCGGTACGGAATTCAGGGTCTACAACACGGCGAGAATACTGTCGGGGCAACTTTACGAACTTGGAGTCGCTTCAGACCTTTACCGGGAATTCGAAGCGGTGCTGAAGGACAGGAATGTGCTCAGCATCGATGATTCCAACGTGATTGTCAAGGATATAACCGATGGGGCCGATCCGCCGTTCATATATGAGAAGACCGGTCTGCGTTTTGACAATTTCCTGCTTGACGAGTTTCAGGACACCTCCCTTGTACAATGGGAGAATTTCCGTCCGCTGATAGCGGAAAGCGCGTCAAAGGGCGAGGACAATCTTGTGGTGGGGGATGTGAAGCAGAGCATATACCGCTGGCGGGGCTCGGACTGGGGACTTCTGGACCATGTCATACAGGATGATTTCAGCCGGTTCGGCATAAGGGAGACTCTTCTGCAGCGCAATTTCAGGAGTTGCCGCAACATCGTGGACTTCAACAATGCCTTTTTCGGATTTGCCGCAGGCGAACTTGACCGGTTGTATGAAGCCGGGGCCGGAGGACAGGATTCCGTATCCAAGCGCATTGGTGAAATTTATTCCGACGTGTCCCAGGAGGCGGCAGCGGCTGACCGTCCGGGAGCCGTAAAGGTGACATTTTGTCCTCCGGACGAAGAAATAGATGCCGTGGCAGCATCCATATCCGCTTTGCATGACAGGGGTGTGCCTTTCGGGGACATTGCGGTTCTCGTGAGGAACAACAGTTCCGGAGGGGAGATTGCCGCCGCCCTCATTTCGCGGTCTGTTCCGGTGATTACGGATGATTCCCTCAAGGTGAAGTCATCAGCGGCAGTGCGCAGGCTCGTGTCTCTGCTTTCTTACGCCGACAATCCGGAAAATACTGTAAACTGTTACCTCGCAAGTTCCCTAAATGCCGAAATGCCCGACTCGTGCCATTCTTTGCAGGAATTGTGTGAAGCAATGTGCCGTGCCCTGAAAAAGTACGACCAGAAAGCCTTTGACGGGGAAATAACCTATATATGTTCATTTGTGGATTGTCTGCTCGATTATGTGTCCATGAACGGCAATGATCTGCACGGTTTCCTGAAACACTGGGAGGAGATTGATCCGGATATCAGTTCTCCGGCATCCTCGGATGCAGTGAGGGTAATGACCATACACAAGTCCAAGGGACTCGATTTCAGGCATGTGATATTTCCGTTTGCTGAGAAAGTCAATCTTTTCCGCCCGGGAAACATCTGGTGCCGCCTTGAGTCCGGCAACACCTCGATGGATGGAATCGGCACGGGCATATATGATGTGTGCCTGTCGGATTCTTCTTTCGACACCCTTTTCCGGGATGATTATCTGCAGGAACGAAAGAAACAGTATATTGACAACATAAACACATTCTATGTCGCATTGACGCGTGCGGTATCGGGACTTCATGTCATTGCTGCCTCCCCTTCGGCGAAATTTGCGGAATCCGTGAGGTCACCGCTTCCCGAATACCGCAATTTCAGCCATCTGCTTTATGCGTGGCTCGTGCTTCATGGGGCCGCGTCCGGTTTCATACGGTCGGAAGACAGTAAGCCGCATCTGCATTTCTGCTGCGGGGAACTGTATGCGAATGCCGGTGCTGCGGGGAAATCTGTTCCGGATATCACCATGCTGCCGTCCGTATATGATTCCTATCCTCTGAATCCGGAAGAGACGGCTGATGAAGACGGCTTGATGCATAGCGACAGGCTTGTGTTCAGTGCGGAATCCGCCGACTGGTTTTCCGACGAAGAGGCGGGAGCAACATCTGCGAGAGTGCGCGGAATCGTTCTACACCGCATACTTTCGTGCATAAATTCTCCGGCAGACATAGTCCCCGCAGTGTATGATGCCGTTGACGCCGGACTCGTCGGAGATGATGAAGCGGAGGACCTTTCGGAATTCTTCCGGTCCAGGCTCGAGTCCGTGGCTTCAATGGGCTGGTTTCCTGAGACAGGGGCAAAGATTCTCAACGAGGCGGAAATAATAGACGGCGACGGTTCCGTCTATCGTCCGGACAGGGTCGTGATAAGGGAAGACGGAAGCGTCGCTGTCGTGGACTACAAGTTCGGTTCTCCGAAACCTTCTTATCTGAAACAGATTGCAGGATATGCGGATCTGTGGCGGCGTATGGGGCATGAAAACGTGACTTCGCATCTGTGGTATGTCATGAGCGGCGAAATTGTGCCGGGGCATGAGGGATGAAAACAATATTAATTGTTATCTTTGCATTTCATTTAATTTGATTTGAATTTTTATGGAAGGCAACGGAGATACCGTAAAACTTGAGTACAACACACAGAAACGCCGTCTGCAGATTCCCGAGTACGGCAGGAATGTCCAGAAAATGATAGAATACGTCAAGTCCATACCTGACAGGGAGGAGAGGAACAGGCAGGCGCAGGCCGTGGTTGACGTGATGGAGACAATAAACCCGCAGGTCCATCTGCAGGAAAACTACAAGCAGAAACTTTGGGACCACATGTTCATAATCGCAGGTTTCGACCTCGACGTGGATTCTCCATATCCCATGCCGAAGCCGGAGCAGATGAAGACTCTTCCCATGGAGATCCCGATAAAGAAAAAGCCATTGAAGGCTGCACATTACGGGCGCAATATAGAAAGCATCCTGGATCTCATAGCACAGAAGGAAGAGGGGGACGAGAAGAATGCCATGATAAGGTCCATAGCCATATATATGCGGCAGCAGTACCTGATCTGGAATAAGGATACTGTTTCCGACGAAACCATTTTCCAGGATATCGAAAGACTTTCAGACGGCAGGATCAAGGTACCGGAAGGCATGCGCCTGTCCAGGATTTCTTCGGACCAGAATTTCTCCCGTCCCGGAATGATGAATGTCAGGATGAAGGGAAACCCGAGGATGAAAGGCAACATGCGTCAGCGAAACAACAGAAAATAGTACCGAGAAATGTCCGACGGAAAAGCTAAAGGAAAAACTCAGAAAAAGGAAAAGAAAAAGCCGGTTTCATTTTGGACCGGCATGGATGAGCAGCGTAAGAAACTGGTGCTGAAAGTGTCCGGCCTTGCGGTCGGGGCCTTCGCCCTTTTTACGCTTCTTGCCGTCGTGTCGTACCTCTTCACATGGAAGGCTGACTACAGCCTGCTTTCCGATCCGGGGATGCTGGATGCGAATGTGCATGTGAGCAACATTGCGGGGAAATTGGGCTACAAGTGGTCTCATTTTCTTGTATCGCGCTGCTTCGGTCTTGGCAGTTTTGCCGTGGTGGCCCTTCTGTTCATTGTGGCGATCCGGCTGTTCAGGCTTAAACATACCGGGTTGGGAATGATGAGGGTCCTGCTCGTGACCGTTTCCGGAGCGTTCGTGTTTTCCCTGCTGTTTGCCTATTTTTCGGACGTTTTCTCTGTCGGTGGCGTGTTCGGCGGCGGACTCGGAGGGGACTGCGGAGATGTTCTCGTGGCAGGAATCTCGAATCTGACAGGCCGGATAATGACTTTTTTCATCATTCTGTTGCTGCTTGTGGTATGGCTTCTGTTTGTCAGCGGACGCTTTTCTTCATGGCTTTCACGTTTCGGCGACAAGAGAGAGGATGACTCCGAGCCGGATGACAGTGTGTCGGACGACCAATCCAGTCATGCCGAGGATAGTGTCCCTAATGACAATTCCGGGCATGCCGAGGAATCCGATGAACCTGCGGAGCATTACGAAGACCCAGATTCCGAGCCTGATTCCGAGCCTGCAGACTCTGATCATGACAGCCCTGACGAGCATGTTCCTCCGCTCCGCACTCCGTACTCCGGCCGGAATGACGAAACCCCTTCCGAACCTGTGCTGGAAGTCGTGACGGGCGACGAGATTTCCACAGAAGTCAAGAAAGACCTGCCGAGAATAGACAACAGGGAAGAACTCGAGAATTATCAGTTTCCTCCTCTCGACCTTCTCGAAGACTATGCCTCGGGAAGGCATGAGGTAGCATCCGAGGAACTCGAACGCAACAACAACAAGATAAGGGCGACTCTCCTGAGTTACAAGATTCAGGTGGAGCGCGTCACGGCTTGTGTGGGCCCTACTGTGACCCTTTATAAGGTTGTCCCGGCCCCGGGCGTGAAGATAGCGGCCATAAAGAACCTCGAAGAGGATATTGCGATGGCATTGAAGGCCAAGGGTGTCAGGGTCGTGCGTCTTTCCGATTCTGTCGGCATAGAGGTGGCGAACGACCATCCGTCCATCGTTCCGCTCAAGTCCATGCTTAATGATGACGCATTCCGCAACAGCAAGGCGGAATTGCCTGTGGCGATAGGATATACTATTACCCAGAAGGTCAAGGTGTTCGATCTTTCCGACGCTCCGCACCTGCTGATAGCCGGTGCCACAAAGCAGGGAAAATCCGTCGGCCTGAACGTAATAATAACGTCTCTCCTTTATGCCAAGCATCCGTCTGAACTGAAATTCGTGTTCATAGACCCGAAAAGGGTGGAATTTTCATCCTATTCCAAACTTCTGAAGCATTATCTTGCCGTGCTTCCTGATGCGGCTGACGAGAAAGAGGAGATGGAGAATGCCATAGTGAAGCAGCCGAAGCAGGCGGAAGACATACTCCGCTCCCTATGCGTGGAAATGGATGATCGGTATACCCTTCTCAGCAAGGCTTATGTCAACAATCTCAAGGCCTACAACGACAAATACCGTGACCGCCGTCTGCTGCCGACCGAGGGACACCGTTTTCTGCCTTACATCGTTGTAGTGATCGACGAGTATGCCGACCTTATCATGTCGGGAAAGATGGGAGGGGAGTCAAAGAGCATAGCGAAGAATATAATGGATGCCATCATCAGGCTTGCACAGAAGGGGCGTGCGGCGGGCATCCATGTCATCATAGCCACGCAACGCCCGTCCGTGGATGTCATTACGGGTCTGATCAAGGCAAACTTCCCTACGAGGATAGCCTTCAGGGTGTCCCAGAGGACGGATTCGTCCACAATCATAGATTCTCCTGGAGCAGAGCGTCTCATCGGAAAAGGTGACATGCTCTATTATGCCGGCGTGGAGACCGAACGTATGCAGTGCGCTTTTGTGGGGCTTGACGAAATAGATTCGATAACCAAATTCATTGCCTCGCAGACAGGTTACAGAAAGAGTTACAGTACTCCTTATTATCTGCCTCCTGTCAGCGGTGCAGACGACGGTTCGGGCGGAGGCATGGTGGACATGCAGAACCTTGACGCCATGTTTGAGGATGCGGCAAAACTTGTTGTGAACACGCAGCAGGGTTCGACATCTGCCCTTCAGAGGCGTCTGGGCTTCGGTTATGCCCGTGCCGGCAAAGTCATGGACCAGCTCGAAGCGGCAGGAATCGTGGGTCCGCAGGAGGGCTCAAAGCCTCGTCAGGTGCTCATTCCTGACCTTGCTACCCTTGAGTCCACTCTGAAATCTTTTCTCGGATAGACATTTATGAAAATGAAGAACATATTTTTGCGGGCTCTTGCCGTGGCTTGCCTGCTTTCGGTGTCAGTCTGTGCCTTTGCACAGGAGAAGACACTGCAGGACCTCGCCGGGCGCATTTCGGAATCTTTCGTGGAATTCGACTTTTCATATTCCATGACAAAGGCTGATTCGCCGGAAATTACGGGTACAGGGCGAATGGAAATGCAGGGCGACGATTATGCCATGACGCAGGGCAGCATGGAAATACGATGTTTCGGCGGGACAAAATGGACGATAGACGACAGTTCTCAGGAAGTCGTGATAGAATCTGTCGGCGAAACTTCCGGTTTTGACATCACCGCCAATCCTTCAGTCCTTCTTGCATCCTTTGACGAAATTTTTGAATGCATTTCGTCCTCTGCCGCTTCCTTTGAGGGGCAGAGGTGCATTTCATATTCTTTGGTGCCGTCTGCTGATGATACCGGCATCAAGGATATGATTCTTTATCTTTCTTCTGCCGTAGATGCAGTCCTCGGAATGTCACTCCAGATGGATGACGGCACTTCCGCCCGTTTTGTCTTGCGCAACTTCCGCCTTTCCGCAAAAGTTGACGCGGGACGCTTTGCTGCACCGGCTGAATTCGGGAAAGATTATATCATAACTGATCTCCGTTTCTGAGCAGCATTGCGGATAGTCTGCGGCGTTACGTTCGAGATGAAGATGTGGCGGGAGCGGAATGGGAAGCGAATGCTTTGCTGCGCCAGCAGCGTTACTTTGGCATGAGCGGCATTCCGCTCCCGTTATGATGCGGCTGAGGCGGTTACCAGCTGCCGCTGGCACCACCTCCTCCGAACGAGCCCCCGCCGAATCCCCCGAAGGAACCTCCGCCAAAGCCTCCTCCGAAACCGCCTCCGGAAGAACCCCAGCCCGACGAATGCCGTCCGCCGTTCAATATGCTTCCTATGATAAGCCCTCTTGCGAAATCGTCTCCGTCCATGTAGCCTCCGCCGCCACTTCCTCCGTTGCCTCCCTTTCCTCCGGATGCCACGATTACGATGAAGATGCAGAACCCTATGAATGCCAATGCTAAAAACAATATGACCGGTCCGCCCCCGGAATCTGCCTCACGAGGCTCTGAAATCTCTCCCGAAGCGAGTTTCATCAGCACGGAACAGGCTGCAGCCGTACCTCCGAAATAATCGTTTTCCTGAAAACGGGGTATCATTTCCGTCTCGATGATTCTCTTGCAGTAACTGTCCGGGATAGCCCCTTCGAGACCATAGCCCACACTTATGTTCACCTGTCCTCTTGAATCGCCTGTTTTCGGCTTCACGAGCACTACTATGCCGTTGTCGAACTTTCCTGATCCCACACCCCACCGTTCTCCTATTTCCGTACCGTATTCTGCCGGAGCATAGCCTTCCAGGTCATTGACCGTGACTACAGTAATCTGATTTGATGTGCTGTCGTCGAACGCTGTAAGCGCACGTTCGAGAGAAAGGGCCTCTTCTGCCGTGAATATGCCGGCAAAGTCATTCACGAGACGCTCCGGCACAGGCTTCGCCGGAATTGCCGAAGCGCACGGACATAATGCCACCAGCAAGACCGCCAGCATGAGAGGCATGGCCGCCCTGCGGACAATACAGTGAAGCCTATCCGTTGAAAGATATTTCGTCAGATTGTTCATTGATGTCGTCGGATTTGTACGGGAAGTAGGATTTCAGTTTTTCCCCGGTCATTTCGACGGCTTCTATTATGCCGTCTGCAAACCGTCCTTTTGTAAAGTGTGCTCCCATGGCGGCAATTATGTCTTCCCAGAAATGTTCCGGAACGACATCGTTGATGCCTTTGTCACCTATGATGGCGAATACCTTGGAATCGCAGGCGATATAGATGAGCACTCCGTTTCTTGCGGCGGTCTTGTCCATGCCGATGAGCCGGAACACTTTTTCTGCATTCCTGCGGGGATTTCCCTTGCATGTTTCGTCGATATGGACCCTTATCTCCCCGGAAGTGCCGAGTTCTGCATTTTTTATGGCGCAGACAATCTTTTCCTGCTCCTCTTTTGTAAGAAACTCGGAGGCCTTCATGTCCGTCAGAATTCTACCTTAGGGGCTGTTGCGGCCTGTGCGTCAGCCTCAAAGTATCCTTTTGTCTCAAATCCGAACATCGAAGCGAGGATGTTGGTAGGGAAGCTGCGGATTTTGGTGTTGTATGCCCTGGCGGCTTCGTTGAATTTCCTCCTTTCCGTGGCAATCCTGTTTTCTGTCCCCGCAAGTTCAGCCTGGAGTTCGAGGAAATTCTGGTTCGCCTTGAGTTCAGGATAATTCTCGTATGTGACCATGAGGCGGCTCAAAGCCTGTCCGAATTCGCCCTGCGCCTCCTGGAAGCGTGCGATGTCTTCGGCTGAAAGCTTGTCAGGGTCAACCTTCACCTGGTTTGCCTTTGCCCTTGCCTCGATTACGCCCTGAAGTGTGCTCTGCTCATGCTCGGCATAGCCCTTTACGGTAGATACGAGATTGTCTATCAGGTCATACCTGCGCTGATACACGTTTTCCACCTGCGACCAGGCTGCGTTCACTTCCTCGTCGCTCTTTACCATGCCGTTGTAGGAGTTCTTGCACCATACGAAAATGCCGATTATCGCAACGACGACAACTATCAGCACTATTGTTCCTTTTTTCATATAACTGAGTTTATTTTTTCTTTACACATCTGACATTTGCCGCAAACGAGCCGGTGTAGCCGTAATTGGACAGCACATCAGGAGTCCCGCAAATAAGATATCTGTAGAGGGCCCTTTCCGGATTTGCGGAATCTTCGGCCGTGGATGTCCAGAAGGCGGCATAAATGTTGACTCCGCTGAAGTCCTTCGTGTCTTCGGAAATGTTGGCGAAACCTGCAGGTATCATGGCCAGTCCTGAATCGTTCGTTATGTCTACCGTCGGCCAGAATTCCCAGAGCAAGGATGTGTTGAATTTGGCGTTGACCATGAGTTTTCCGGCTATTCCGCTGAAATAGTCCGTAGTTTCCTCTCCGCTGTCGCCTGATCCGTCGTCCTCGCTGCCGCTTTCATAAAGAGCCTGGGCAAGATCGAGCCACGCATCTTCGGACGGTACCTCCCATCCGTCAGGACAGATGCCGTTGTCGCCGCCAATCCCCAGTTCGTCCCATGTGTAGAATCTGCCGAAGATGTCGTTCATGACTTCGGAATTGTTGTATGGCGTGCCCCTGCCGTCTTCTGAATATGAAAGGTTCTGGCAGAACCATTCGTAGTTGCCCCATTTCGACGTGGTCTTGTAAGTCTTTCCGTCCCTGTCGTCGGTGAATGTGCCCAATTCGGGGTCGTCGAGTTCCATGTCGGTGAGGGACTCGGTCTGGCTCACTACCGTGGAATAGTATGACGTGCTCGACGAATAGTATCCGCTTGCGGAAGCGGAACATGTCACCGTATATGTGCCGAGGCTGTCCGGGAAGGTATAGACGTACGAACCGTCTTCAGCAGAGGAAGTTTCGCTGTCCTCCATGTCCGGAGATATTGTCCATGAATATGATATGGTGCCCCCTTCCGGATGCGATACGCCTTTCGGTATGAATGTTACAGTCCTGGATTCTTCCGATTCAACGGCAATGAATTCGAAATTGACTTCTTCGCCTGCCTCGTTTTGTGCAGTTATTGTAAGATTGCCCTCAAGTGACGGCAGTACTTCCGTTGTTTCATCATCTTTCTTGCATGACACAAGGCCAGCGACACACGCCGACACGAGGAGAACTGCTTTCAAGTTTTTCAGAATCATCTTTCTTTTGTTCGTCTGTCAATAATTGATAAACATAATTCCTGCAATTATACGCATAATTTGAGGAAAAACCGCTACTTTTGTACAAATACTTTGCCTCAAGATGAGTCTGTCGGATTTTTCTTTGTCATTGCGCCGCATTCCAAGGGCGGCATCGGCGGTTGTGGCCGCTTTGTGCATCATTGTATCCTGCGGCCGGAGTGACCGTTATGTTTCCATCTCCGGATACGCCCAGGGCGGGACCTATATCGTGAAACTGAACATGTCGGGCGTGCCCCTGACGGCGGAGCAGCTGAAATCCGGCATCGATTCCGTGCTCGTGCGCATAGACAAGTCCCTTTCGGGCTACAATGACTCATCATTGTTGAGTCGCTTCAACGCGGGGGAGACCATTGTGCCCGATGACATCTTTATGGACATATACGAAAAGTCATTCCGCTACTATGAGGAAACCGGAGGTTGTGTGGACGTGTCTGCAGGTGCATTGTTCGACCTTTGGGGGTTCGGGTTCACGTCTGACTCCCTGCCTTCAAGGCACAAAGTGAAGGAAGTGCTCGGAGAAATCGGGATGGACAGGCTGAAAAACAGCATTTTGCCGGAAGAAGACGGCGCATTCTCCCCGTCGTCGCTTCTGAAGGACGGAATTTCCGGAAAAGCGCCTATACTCAACTACAATGCCGTGGCGCAGGGCTATTCATGCGATCTGGTGGCGGATTATCTCAGATCCAACGGCGTGACTGACATGCTGGTTGACATAGGCGGGGAAATTTTCTGCATGGGCTGCAACCCTTCCGGTCAGCCTTGGGTGGTCGGGATCGACAGGCCCATAGACGGGAACAATGAGCCGGGCGCAGATTTGCAGGGGGTATTTCAGGCGGGTCCCGGGCCTGTCGGCATCGTGACTTCGGGAAATTACCGTAAATTCTATATCAAGGACGGGAAAAAGTACGCGCATACGATAGACCCGAGGACGGGATATCCCGTGTCGCATTCTCTTTTGAGCGCAACCATAACCGCCGGTAATGCCGCACTTGCCGACGCTCTTGCGACATATTGTATGGTTATAGGCCTTGAGGAGTCGATAAAGTTCATTTCCTCCCGTCCGGACATAGAAGGATGCCTCGTATATGATGACGGCGGGCTGAAGACCTGGACCTCTGAGGGCTTTACATTGAAGCAATTATAGTCCGCCAATCACTTCCATGGAAAACAGCAGGGCACGGACCGCAAATTCCGTCGCCCGGACCGCAATTCCTGGCAGCAGCCCGACAGCATCCAGAAGAAGCAGGGCCGTCACGAGAAATATCGACAGGGTAGTGAGCGGCACGGCAATCAGGTTCGCAAGGAGAAAATACATAGGTGCCGAGCCGAACAGCCACCACGCCAGCGGTCCTGTAAATATCTGACATGAAATGGTCAGGGAGGCACTGTCCCAGATCCTGCGCATGAGTGAAGCGAACCTGTTCCCGTTTTTGTCATACGGAAACAGGTCTCTCATTTTCGGGTAAAGAGTGATGATCCCGCATACGGCGAGATACGACAGCTGGAAACTGGCCGACAGCATGACTTCCGGATTCAGGGCGCATTGCACTGTCAGGGCCGCACATAATGCCCCGGCCGCTTTCCTTCTCCTGCCTGTCAGTATCGCGGCCTCATTCATTGTTATGAACAGGAATGCCCTGACCGTGGACGGCGACGCCCCTGTCATCATGGTATAGAAGAGCGTCGCCGAGATGATTGCCGCAAAGCGCAGGGCAGACAGGACCGCACTCTTTCTGAGCACATGAAACGGCTTGCTCATAATCGTGTATATGATACCGAGATGCATTCCCGAAAGGGCGAGCAGGTGCGATGCTCCGCTTGCCCGGAAGGATTCCGTGACTTCCTCGGAGAGCAGGGACCTGTCTCCGGTGATGAGGGCGGAGGCGAGGGCGTTGCAGCGACGGTCGGAAAACGGGAGACTTTCTATCATCCCTTTCAGATGCTCTGCACAGATGCCGGCCCAATGCAGTACAAGCCCGTCGCCGGGAGCAGGAGATGCGGCATAATACGAAAAGACACAGAAAATTCCCGTAAAGAACAGGACAGAGGCGGACAACCATAATCCCGGGTCATGACCTCCGGACATCCTGTACAGCATTGCAGATGCAAGCATTAGTGCTGCCAAAGGAGCAGCCGCAGCTGCAAGGACCGGGACCTCCGTCCCCATGAAGACAAGTTTCTGAAGAAGCATTCCGGTAACGGTACCGGCGCAGAATGGCATTGCATACGCCACAGATTCTTTCCCCTCGACCATTTCTGTTGATTTTTTGCCAAAATACTCAAAATTTGTATAACTTTGTGAACTTAAATGGAATTTTAATTGGATTTGTTATGATAATTCTCGTTTTGAATTGCGGAAGTTCATCGCTCAAGTACCAGTTGCTGGATATGAAGGACGATGAGGTTTTCGACCTTATGGCGAAAGGTCTTGTCGAAAGGATCGGCATGGATGCCGGATGCATCAAGCATCAGACTGCCGGCAAGGACAAATATGTCAAGGAAATGCCGATTGCTGACCATACTGTGGCAATCAAGGTTGTGCTTGAGGCCCTGCTCGACAAGGAGTTCGGAGTCCTGACGACGTTGGAGGACATCGAAGCCGTAGGCCATCGCGTGGTGCATGGAGGAGAGGAATTCTTCTGCAGCAAGCTTATTGACGACAATGTCATTGCACAGATAGAAAAGTGCTCGGAACTTGCCCCGCTCCACAATCCTGCAAACCTCCTCGGCATCAAGGCTGTAAGCGAGGCACTTCCTGGTGTTCCCCAGGTTGCCGTGTTCGATACCGCATTCCATCAGACGATGCCGGCGTATGCATCCATGTACGCCATACCGTATGAATATTACGAGAAATACCGTATCCGCAGATACGGATTCCATGGCACAAGCCACAGATACGTGTCCGAGAAAGGAGCCAAATTCGTCGGGCTGGAACTGGACAATTCCAAGATCGTCACCTGCCACCTCGGCAACGGAAGTTCTATCACTGCGGTGGCAAACGGCAAGTCCATCGACACTTCCATGGGATTCACCCCTCTTGAGGGTGTGATAATGGGGACGAGGTGCGGAAGCATAGACCCGTCCGTAGTCACATTCCTCCAGGAAAAGGAACATCTTTCCTACGAGGAGGCAGACAAGGTACTCAACAAGAAGAGCGGATTCCTCGGGCTTTCCGGAATATCTTCGGATGCAAGAGACCTCAATGATGCCGCAAATGCCGGGGAACAGAGGGCAAAACTCACATTGAAGAAACTCGTGTACGACGTGACCAAATACATAGGGGCATACGCAGCCGCCATGAACGGTGTTGACCTGATTGTCTTCACCGGCGGCATAGGCGAGAACAACAGCCGTCTGCGCCGCAGGGTCTGCGAAAACTTCTCCTATCTCGGCCTGAAGTTCGATTATGAGGCGAATGTGGCCACCGGAAAGGACACCCTGATTTCCCTTCCGGACTCAAAGGTCAAGGTCGCCGTCATAACCACCAACGAGGAACTCGTCATCGCCAGGGATACCATGCACATAGTGCAGAATTCCGAAGAGTGATGCCTGCGCCAATGAAACAATAAAAAAGACACAATATCATGTTTACCAAATTTGAAGACATCTTTGCCGAACTCGCTGGCAGAGGCAGCAAAAAAAGAATGATAGCCGCATGGGCGGTGGACGGGCATACCATTTCGGCAGCCAGCAGGGCTGTTGACCTCGGCATGATCGACGCAACCCTTGTCGGAGACGAAAACATAATCAAGGACGTTTGCGAAAAAGAAGGGATAGACTACGGCAAATTTACCGTAATACACAATCCTGCGGAACTTCCGGCAGTCACCCAGGCCGTCACTATGGTGAACCAGGGGATGGGGGACATCCTGATGAAAGGGTTGTGCAGCACCGACAAGTTCATGAGGGCTATCCTCAATAAGGAAACCGGCCTTCTCCCGCCTAAGGCTGTCCTCAGCCATGTCGCTGTTCTCGAGAATCCTAATTACCACAAGCTTCTCTTCCTGTCTGACATGGCCGTTATCCCGGCTCCTGACCTCAAGCAGAAGCAGGCAATTCTCGGATATCTCGTGAATACTGCCCATGCGATGGGTATCGCCATGCCTAAGGTTGCCCTTATTGCCGCTACCGAGCAGATGCTTCCTGCCATGCCGGCATGCGTGGAGGCCGCAATCCTTGCCAAGATGGTGGACCGCGGACAGATAAAGGGCTGCATTGCAGACGGGCCTCTCGCTCTTGATGTGGCAGTGGATATGGAATCCGTGGAGATAAAGAAGGTCGTGAGTCCGGTAGCCGGAGACGCAGACTGCCTTCTTTTCCCTAACATAGAATCCGCAAACGTGTTCTACAAGACCAATTCCAAACTGGCCGCCGACGTGAAACAGGCCGGTATGGTTGTCGGGGCAAAGGTTCCGTGCGTCTTGTCGAGCCGTGCCGACAGCATAGAAACCAAACTGAATTCGATCGCCATAGCGGCAATGTCTGCCAAATAGTATGGAAGGCAGCGTTCTGGCGATAAATACAGGTTCGACATCCACAAAAATAGGATATTACAAGTCCGAGCGCAAGATGTTCGAGGAGAACATCGCACATGCTCCGGAAGAGTTGTCCGGATATGACTCTGTAATGGATCAGGATCACATGAGATTCGGTGCCATTACAGAGTTTCTTGTGGCAAAAGGCATAGACTTGTCGGACATAGATATAGTGATGGGGAGGTCCGGCCTTGTCACCCCGATGAAAACCGGAGTATACGAGGTGACGGAACCTCTGAAAAAGGCATTGAGGGAATGCGCCAACGGCGTTCACGCCTGCAATCTGAGCGGGCTTATCGCATCGGAAATAGCGGAGAGGGTGAATGCTGAACGCAGGCTGAAAGGCTGCGGAAAAGAGTGCGGGGCATACATTGCCGATGCTCCTATGGCGGATGAGATGCTTCCGGAAGCGAAGATCGGAGGTCTCAGGGAGTTCCCGAGAAGAGTCCTGTGCCATGCCCTGAATTCACGTGCCATGGTCAGACGTTATGCTGCATCTGCAGGAATGAAGGCAAATGATGTGACGGCAATAGTCGCACACATGGGCGGGGGAACATCCGTCACGCTTCACAACGGCGGAAAGATAATAGACACGAACGACGCTCTTGGTGGAGACGGCCCGATCAGTGCCGAAAGGGCGGGGACTGTCCCTGCCTTTCCTCTCATCGAAATGTGTTTCAGCGGAAAATATGACAAGGAACAGATAAAGAAGAAGCTTGTCGGCGGGGGAGGAGCCATGTCATATTTCGGGACAAATGACTTCAGGAAAATCATAGCGATGGCGGAAGAAGGTAACGGAGATGCCGCCATTTTCATTGAGGGGTACTGTCTGAGCGTGGCCAAGTATATTGCGGCCCTGGCCACAACCGTGTATGGCAGGGTAAATGTCATTATCCTTACGGGAGGAGTGGCGTACAGCCGTCTTCTTATGGACAAGATAAGGGACAGGGTGTCGTTTATCGCTCCCGTGGAGATATATCCTGGAGAAAATGAACTCGATTCACTCGCCGAAAACGGCTATGGAGTCCTTTCGGGTGAATTTGAAGTAAAATATTACTGATCAAACAGGTTTTGTGCAGGGAGCATGTCGCCGTACAGTTCCCTGCATTTTCTGAACAGGCTTTCGGTATACCTTGTGAATCCCGGGCCTTTCCATGTGCTGGTATTGGTAATCATTGTCCAGCAGTCTCCTTCCGGAAAATACTTGACCAGTGCGCTTGTGCCGCCAAGAGTTCCTGTCCGCGTCCATTCTCCGGTAGGTTTCGTGTCGTTCCAGCCGAGCGAAAAGGTTTGAGTGTCAAAATATTCCGTCATTTCCGCCACGCTTTCCGCTGAAATTATGTCTGCCACGCCGGGCTTGCCGTCTATTGCCGCCACGAATCTGCTCAATTCGGCAGGGGAGCCGCACCATGCTCCGGCTCCGGAAAGGCCTCTGATGTCATTGCCTCCGTAGCACCTTTCCACCATTCTTCCGCTCAGGTTGTATTCTTCGCAGAGTTCCGAACCGGCGTGCATGTAATACCGCACTTCGTTCGGATACCGTTCTTCATAATAATTGTTCGCTATGTGCATGTCGTGGCAGCCGGCAGGTTTCAGCACATTTTCCTGTATGAAAGTTTCATAGTCCGTCCCGGACACTTTCTCTATGACCATTGACAGGAGAAGGTATCCGAAATTGGAATACCTCTGCCATGTGCCTGGCTGATATCCGAGAGGCCTTTTCAGCACACATTCAGTCAGGGTGCGGCTGTCAGGAGGCCCGTCGAGACGGAATTGCCTTATGATGTCCCTGGTGGAGAACATAGGGTCGCCCCGGCTGCATGTGAAGCCTCCCTGATGCCTCAGCAGGTGTTCCACAGTGATTCCGAACTTGCTCTTTTCCTTTATCGCTGCAGTGAATACAGAATCGTTGAGGATGCCGCTGTTGCCGAATACGGTGTCCTGAAGTGAAAGTTGCCCCCGTTCTTTCAGAACCATTATGCCTGTGGCTGTAATCAGTTTTGAGACAGATGCCATCCTCAGGATGTTGCGCGGTGTCATGCTGTCGCCTTTTTCTTCGTCAGCCCAGCCGTAGCCTTTGGCGAAAAGCAGGGAGTCGTTGCGCATTATGGCAAGGGATGCCCCTTTTATCCCCCATTTTTGCATAAAGGCTTCTATCGTCCTGTCCATACTGTCATCCCCCTGGAAACCGGACATTGCGTTGGTCAGGGTGTCGTTGAGCCGGAGTTCCTTTGTTTCCGGAGAACGGTCTTCGGCGTGTCTTGCGTTGACCGGCACAGCCTTGGGAATCAATATTGCCGCCGACGAAATGCATATCACGGAAGATATGGCAGCCAGCAGTTTTTTCTTTCCTGGCTTTCTCATTACAGCAGATCCGATTTTTTTGCAAATTCTATTATGAAGTCTGCCGTGCCCTCTATGCCTAAGATTGAGGAATCTATGCACAAATCATAGTCAGATGCTGCGCCCCATGCCCCGAAAGTGAAATAATTGTAGTATGTTTCCCTTTTTCTGTCGGACTTGATTATCAGGTCTTTTGCCTTTTCTTCAGAAAGCGAGTTCCTCTCCGCTACGCGTGCAATCCTTGTTTCCATCGGAGCCGTGATGAACACGTCGAGGACGTTCTTGCGCTCGCGGAGAAGGTAGTTGGAACACCGTCCTACTATTACGGCCGACTCCTTGTCCGCTATGTCCTTTATTACGGAACTCTGTATCTTGAAAAGGGCATCGCTGTTGAGGAAATTTTGCGGAGCCCCGAGAATTGAACTGCTGAAATAGTTGCTCAATGGAAAGAAATTCCTTTTTTCGTCCTTTTCCTTGAAAAAATCGGTACTGAAGCCGCTTGCTTCGGCGGCTTTTGTAATCAGTTCGTTGTCGTACATCGGAATGCAGAGTCTTTTGCCGAGTTCGATTGCCACAAGATGGCCGCCGCTGCCGAACTGTCTTCCTACCGTTATGATTATTGACTTTTCCATATTGATGCGAATCTGTTTTCAGTTAATTTATAGCCTGCTCCCCAATATTGACGGGTCATCTCCGTCCTTCAGGGTTGCAAGTTTCTTTTTCAGCCCGATCAGCGTCACGAGCGTTACCAGCGATGCAAGGAAATCCGAAATAGGGAAGGTGTACCACACTCCGGCAGCCTCAAAGAACAGAGGCAGCACATACAAAAGCGGAATCAGGAACAGCAGCTGGCGCGAAAGTGACAGTATTATTGCCTTGTTCACCATGCCGAGGCATTGGAACAGGTTTGTCGTGACCATCTGGAATCCCACGATCGGAAACATCAGGTTCATAGTTGCGAGACCTTTTGCGGCAAGTCCCGTCAGTTCCGGGTCATCCGTGAACAGTGATACCGCAAACTGAGGCATCAGGATGGAGATAAGGAATCCTGCGGTAGTGACGATGGTGGCGTACTGTACGGTTTTCCCGTAAACAGCCTTTACTCTCGAGTACATGCGGGAGCCGTAATTGTAGCCCGCTATCGGCTGCATGCCCTGGTTCAGACCCATGTTTATCATCACGAACAGGAAGGAAATCCTGTTCGCTATGCCGTATGCCCCGATGGAGAGGTCTCCGCCGTATTTTTTCAGCTGCTGGTTGATGAACAGGGTCACGAGACAGGCAGCAGAGTTCATCAGAAATGGAGACATGCCTATCGAAAGGGAATCCTTCGCTATCCTCCAGTCCAGCTTGAATATGCCTTTCTCGAAATGCAGGAATCTTTTTCTGTTGCAGAAATATCTCCAGACGATTATGAGGGCGATGAGCTGGCCAAGAATTGTGGCAAGTCCGGCTCCTCTGATGCCCATGTCAAGGGTGAAGATGAATATCGGACAGAGGGCAGTGTTGAGCACGACCGTGGAAATCGTGAGCAGCATGGCCATTTTCGGGTTTCCGGATGTTCTCAGTGCATTGTTCAGACCGAGATACAGGTGCGAAATGATGTTTCCCGCCAGGATTATCTGCATGTATTCCCTGGCGTAGACTATCGTATTTTCGCTTGCTCCGAAGAAATAGAGGATGGGGTCAAGGAAAATGAGGGCTATTGCGCTGAACAGCAGTCCGATGATGGTGTTCAGCGTCACTATGTTGCCGAGTACCTTGTTGGCCGCTTCGTAGTTCTTTTGTCCGAGAAGGACGGCTAGTATCGTGCTGGCTCCCACGCCCACGAGCGATCCGAATGCGGCTGACAGGTTCATCAGCGGGAATGTCACCGCAAGTCCCGATATGGCAAGAGGCCCCACTCCGTGCCCTATGAATATGCTGTCTACTATGTTGTACAGGGAAGATGCCGTCATCGCTATGATGGCAGGTCCCGCATAGCTTTTCAAAAGTTTGCTTATTTTTTCCGTTCCGAGTTCTGTTGGAATTGCTCCGCCCGAATTTTTCATTTTGTTCTCCTCTCTCACCATCAGTCCTCCGGATTTTCCACGAGTTCTATTTCAAATATGAGGGGAGCGTATGCCGGAATGGTCGAGCCGCTGCCGGATGAGCCATAGCCCAGATTAGAATAAAACATGCCCACACCCTTTTCCATGGGACCGGTCATCTGCCACAGGGTCTGGGCGAAGCCCGTGATTATGCTGGAAGCGTCATTGCCCATTGTGATGGATTCCATTTCATCGCTCATCGTTATCGACACCGGGGAATAAGTGTTCGACGCTCTGTAGATGTTGTGGACTTTTGCCGTGTCTTCTATTGTGGTGTCGAAGACCTGCCCGTTCAGCAGCCTTCCCGTATAGTTGATGTACAGCGTTGTGTCCTTGTGGAGATCGACTTCCGTTTTCGGAGCCGTCAATTGCTTGTAGTAAAAGCCGTCGCTTGTCGCGTCAATTCCTCCGAGGTACAGGTTGGAAAAACTTTTCAGGGAGTCGAGTTCCCATTGGGTGATGTCGTCAGTGCGGTCCCACACCTTTATATTATATATGGTATGCGATCCGTCTGTTATGTTTTCTATGTATTCTTCCGGAGTGTCGAAGTAGCGGTATGTGATCAGCCAGCGAGGGACTAACGCCGTTCTCTCTCCTCCCACCTGCATGGTGGACAGCATGTCCATCACGCCCTTGTATTGCGATGCGATTGGCCATACGTTCGCCCCGTAGTAATATGACTTGTTGTAGAACGAGCCTCCCAGACGTTTCGCCGTATTCTCGTCTGAAGTGGCGGAGATATTTCCTTCGAGGTCCGTGATGGTGTATGTGACGAACGCATAGCCCGATGTGCCGAGGACGTCCCCTTCTCCCGGAGTGTCTTCCAATATGTAAATCCCGTTTCCGGAATAATCCGCATCCGGGTAGTGCACATAAAGCCATGCGTCGAGATATGTCTGTTCATCCCTGTTGGAGGCCGTGTCCTCTTCCACTGCGCAGCCTGCCGCCAGGATTGTCGCGGCCGCAAGGGTAAAATATGTCTTTAAATTCATTCTCATTATGTTCATAATTGACAAACAAGTTACAAATATAAGCATTAAAATAATGCGACGGTGCGAATCAGTCGTTGCTTATGCTTTCGACCCATATCTGGTAAAGAAGGGCCGAGTTGGCAGGAACTATCCCTACTGCCTTGTCCCCGAATCCGTATTTCCCGGAAAAGACCACATAGCATGTATCCTGACCCCGGACACCTATCATCCCGTTCCTCAATCCTTCTACAAGGACATTCTTGTCCGACATGTTGACTGTCAGTATATTATAGTCGGCGTTCGTGAGTTCCCATCCGGCTTCGGCAGCCACATCCTGATTGTTGGTGGCGAAAAGGTTGCTTGAGGTAGGAGTACTTCCGCTAAAGATGTATCCGGCATAATAGAATGATACCGTGCCGCTTTCCGTGAGTTCTTCGGTGTAGTTCATGTCCGTGTCATCCGCCGGCGTGTATTCTCCGAGAACAATCCGGTTGGAGCCGTTGTTGTGTACAACCCTTACCGGAGGTGTTTCGCTGTTCATTAGTCTTTCTATGAAACTGTCAATCCTGTCTTCCTGGCTGGAATAAGTGGTCTCGAGTTCCTGTTCGGTGCATCCTGACAGGAGCGCAACAGCCGCACATGCGGCAACAAGGCGTATTTTCTGTGAATTCGTCATTTTTCATCGTCTTTTTGTCCCGTCATGAATTCTTTTGCGGAATCCCCGATGTATTTTTCAAGGACGGCGGTATCATTGGCAATGTCCGTGCCGAAAATGAGTTTTCCGCCGGAAGCGTTCTCATGTCCGCCCCCATTGAAGTATGTCGAGGCAAAGCGGTTTGCGGAAATTCCCGTTTTCGACCGTATGGAAATCCTGAACCTGTCTTCGTCCTCCTTTGCGAGTACGCTCATCCTGACCCTGTCAATTCCGAGGGGAATGTTGACGAAACCTTCCGTTTCTCCTTCCCGTATGCCGAACTTTTCTGCCGTGCCCTTGTCTATGATCATGTATGCCACGCCGTCTCCGGTTATTTTCAGGTTGCTGTCGAGAAGGTGGCCGAGAAGCCTTATCCTGTTTTCCCTGTACCGGCTGTACAGGTTGGCTATTATTCCGTCCCTGTCCACTCCTGCGGCAAGCAGTTCCGAGGCCATCGCGAATGTGGATGGGAAGGTGGAGTTGGAGAAATTGTTTGTGTCCGTTGTCATGCCCGTGAGCAACGCTTTTCCGACCCCCGGCGGCAGACGGCGTGCATCTCCTTCTATTTCAGGCATTTTGAGCAGAATGTAATAAAGCAGTTCCGATGTGGAGGAAACTTCCGTTTCCGAGAACACCGTTGAGAACTGGCTTCTGTCGGGATACAAATGATGGTCTATGAGTATTTTCGGGGCGGCTGAGGCTTGCAGGGCATCGGAAAGCTTCTCCGTCCTTCCGAAGGAGTTGAAGTCGAGACAGAATATCAGGTCCGCTTCCGCAATCGCCTTTTCCGCAGCCTCACTTCCGGTCTCATGTATCAGGATCATGTCCTTTTCCTCATTTTCCGGAATGAAGGAAAGCGTGTCTGGATATTTGTCTGCAAGTATTATTTCGGGCCGTTTGCCTTTGGACTTCAGATAGCGGCACAGTCCGAGAGAACTTCCGAGGGCGTCTCCGTCCGGCCGTGCATGCGTCAGTATTATGGGCCTTTCCGCTTCATCAAGGGCGGCAATCATCGCATGTACCTGAAATTTGTCTATTTTCACCATTCCGTGTCTCCCAAAATCTCGGCAAATTTACAAATTATATTGCATTTGATAAATCAAATTTTTAACTTTGTCTGGAATTTGATTATTCTAAAAAACACATAAAATGTCAGGAGTTATTAAAAAGGTACTTACCTACCTAATCTTTCCGCTGATCATCATTGCATTGGCGTATTTTATCGTAGAAAGCGTGATGGAGCCTGTGAACTTCAACAAGGAAAAGTCTGCACGCGAGCAGGTCGCAATCCAGAGGCTCAAGGACATCCGCGAACTTCAGAATGCATACAAATCGGAATACGGCCGCTTTACCGCTTCCATGGACACGTTGAAGTCCTTTTATCTCGACTCTACAATGAAGGTGGTGATGCAGATCGGTTCCCAGGACGACTCAATTGCCGTTGCAAATACGGAAAGGCTCAAGAAGCGTAACCCGAGAATCAAGCCGGAGCAGATGCTTGAACTTTACAGGCAAGGTGAGCACCTTGTTTTCAGCATCGAGAACGAGATACCTGTCAGGGACACACTGTTCAGGAATTCGTCCGGACGTGCGGTTCCGTTTGACCTTGATTCGCTTGCTTTCGTTCCGTTCTCCGGCGGTGACTCCATACGTATGGAGGCTACGGTGAAAGTGGTTTCAGGTGTAAAGGTTCCTCTGTTCGAGGCGAGCCTTACCTACAAGTCGCTGCTTAAAGGACTGGACAATCAGTTGAGAATCAATCTTGATGCTTCAGAAAAAGAAAAGAACGACAAAAAATACGGTACTCCGGACTTTTCAGGTCTGAAGGTCGGAAGCGTCACTGCTCCTAACAACAATGCAGGAAACTGGGAGTAGTACAGTGTCAGACTGCATATCCGTCCAGATTGCTTTGGGCGCGTATGTCGTCAGATTGTCGCACAGAACATTCAGCAGCCCGTCCTCATGGATGGGCTCTGAATGTTTTTTTACGGCCCCGGAATTTCAGAGACGGTATGATTCCGTCCGCCTGTCCATTTTTACTCCAAAGTTCGCCCTTGTTCCCGAGCAGTTTTTCGATCCACGCTCTGCGAGGAAAATCCTGTCGGATACAGTGGAACTGAAGGAAAATGATGTGGTCGAGCATGTCCCGGTCCCGTCCCAGAAGGCTGTTCTGGCATATTCCAATTCCATCGGGGAAACTTTTTCGAAAATAGTGGCGGATACTGTTTTGAGGACAGACGGGTCTTCTGCGAAAATTTATCCGGAAATCTATCATATGCTGACCCTGTTGCCGGAAATCGACGACTACAACAAGGTGGTCGCCTCCTATGCCGACGGCAGGCTGTATATGGCGGTGGCCCAGGGCAGGACCCTTTGCCTGTGCAATTCCTTTGAGGCCCCGGATTTCACGACTGCGGAGTATTTCGTGTTCAACGTGCTGAAAAGGCTTCAGTTGAATCCGGAAATGACGACAATATATTTCCGCACGCCTCTTTCGGAAAGCGAGGAGATGTCACTGTACAAATATTTCAAGTCGGTAGATTATATTTGAGATGCGTATCATCGGAGGACGCTTGAGAGGCAGGAGTATCGTGCTCCCAAAGGAATATAAGGCGAGGCCGACTACGGACTTTGCCAAGGAGGGCCTGTTCAACATCCTGAACAATGAGTATGATTTTGAAGGCCTTGCAGTCCTCGACCTTTTCGGCGGGACAGGAGCTGTTTCATTCGAATTTGCTTCCCGCGGAGCGTCAGAGGTATATTGCGTGGAGATGTCCCCCGTCAATGCCGCTTTCATAAAGTCTCAGGCCTCGCGTCTGGGGTTGGATGAAGTTACTGTCGTGAGGCATAATGTGTTCGACTTCCTTGGAATATGCCGCAGGAAGTTTGATCTGGTATTTGCCGACCCTCCTTATAGTCTGGACGGGCTGGATTCGCTCCCTGACAAGGTTTTGGCGGCGGGAATCCTGCATCCTGACTGTTATTTCATATTGGAGCATCCGGGCACCTTTTCATTTTCCGGACATGACTTTTTTGTGAAAGAGAAGAAGTATGGCAATGTCCATTTCTCCTTTTTCTGCGGGAAAAACGGCTGAAATCCGAAAAATGGCAGGGGAATTGCTGCATCTTGGTCCCGGTTGTTGAATTTTACACAAACATGAAAACAATGAGAAAAGCGTTTTGTCTTACATCCCTTATGATTTTTGCGTGGTCGCTTTCTGTGGAGGCCCAGACTGCATGGAGCCTGTTCTGGAGAAAGGACAGCGTGCAGGTGGCCGAGATAGTTTCTCCGGTTGCTGACCAGTACAAGGCAGTGGGCCATCACGGTCCTGCCGTGGAGAACACACATTATGCTCTCCGCATCTATTTCAACGACAGCGGTGCGATAGACGTGTATTCCAAGACTGGAAGGGGAATGGAGCTGAATCATTATAAATGGTATCCTGATTCGCTTGCCATTGCCCATGGGGCGGGATGCGACGAGTATCTCGTGGGCAAGTCGCTCGGTCTAGGAGGTTTTGCCCTTTGGAATGGAGATGAGATGGTAAGGCTTACCGCCACGAAAGGCAGGACGGCAAGGGCCGGAGAGACCAAAAAGGGGGCGTTCGCCGAAATCATATCTTACGGTGTCCCGTATCTGGAGGATACTGTAGACATTTCCGTCAGGATTGACATGTACGACAAGAGCAGGATTTCGGTGATTACGGCTACAGAACTGAACGGAAAGCCGGTGCAGTTTGTAACGGGCGTGAATTACCATAAGGGGGAAACCGTCAAATGCGGGGACGGATTCATGTTTGTTTGGGGAGAGCATCCTGCAGATGTTTCATCTGCCCCGATACCAGTGGGAGCCGGCCTCTTTTTTGACAATGCTGACTTCGGGCTTGTTGAAGTCACCGAAGACATGTTGAGGATATGTTCCAAACCGGCTTCTGTCGCTACGGTTCAGGTTGTGGCTGCTTCTTCAAAAGAGGCCGAAATGAACACTCTCAAGCGGTTTGAATCTTTCATGACAAAATAAGAGACTTTCGATACAGATGAACTTGAAACTTGACAATGTGTTCAGACCGAAACTTTTCGGCCTGTTCAGGAAGGGCGGCTATGACCGTAAGACATTTACATCAGATCTCATTGCAGGCATAATAGTCGGAATAATAGCGTTGCCGCTTGCCATGGCCTTCGGTATTGCAAGCGGAGTGACGCCTCAACAGGGGCTCATCACGGCAATTGTGGCGGGCTTTCTCGTGTCGTTTTTCGGCGGTTCCAATTTTCTTATAGGAGGTCCTACCGGGGCATTTATAGTTATAGTGGCCGGGATAGTGGCCGAGTTCGGGATGCAGGGGCTTGCCGTAGCGACTGTAATGGCGGGAATTTTTCTGGTCGTTATGGGGCTGTGCCGCATGGGGGCAATCTTCAAGTTCATACCGTACCCGATCGTGGTGGGGTTCACGAGCGGTATTGCCCTTACAATATTTTCTACCCAGCTGAAGGATTTTTTCGGCATGGACATCGCCGTGCCGTCCGGCTTCATACCGCAGTGGTCGTGCTATTTGCAGAATCTCGGGCAAATCGACATTGCGGAAACTCTGATGAGCGCGGGCTGTCTTCTGACGATCATTTTCTGGTCGAAAGTCAGCAAACGCATTCCAGGTTCGCTGGTCGCATTGGTGCTCGGGACCGGTGTCTCATTGCTGCTGAGCAATTTTGCGGGAGTGGAACTGGCAACCATAGGGTCAAAGTTTCCTGAACTGGCTTCCGGATTGCCTCTGCCTAAGCCTTCGGCTCCGGAATTCGACTATGAGTCACTGAAAAGTCTTGTATCTCCGGCTTTTACGATTGCAATACTGTGTGCAGTGGAGTCTCTGCTTGCTGCAATGGTCGCCGACGGAGCCACGGGACGGCACCATAATTCCAATACTGAACTCATAGGTCAGGGCATAGCCAATATCGTGACTCCTCTTTTCGGCGGCATTCCTGCAACCGGTGCCCTCGCAAGGACAATGGCAAACATCAACAACGGGGGAAAGACTCCTGTCGCAGGACTGGTGCATGCCGTCGTACTTGTGGCTATATATCTTTTCCTGATGCCGTATGCAGTGTACGTGCCACTGTCTTGCCTTGCGGCAATTCTTGTCATGGTTGCTTACAACATGAGCGAATGGAGGACATTCAAGTATATGCTCAAGGCAGACAGGGCAGATGTGGCCGTGCTGCTGATAACCTTTTTTCTTACGGTGATTGTGGACCTTACCGTGGCGATTGAAGTCGGTGTCCTTATGGCTGTAGTGCTGTTTGTGAAGCGTGTCATGGAGACTTCTTCTATCAAGGTGCTGGAGCAGGACCATATTGCGGCAACTGAAAGCGACGAAATGGCAGACCTCGACAGCACCCTGCATCTGGATATTCCTCAAGGTGTGGAAGTCTATGAAATAGACGGGCCTTTCTTCTTCGGGCTGGCGAACAGGATTGAGGAACTGGAACAGGGAAGAAAAACAGGCGTGAAGGTCAGGATAATACGTATGAGGAAAGTGCCGTTCATAGATTCCACGGGGCTGAAGAACCTCCGGAATCTATGCCAGAGGACTGAGGCAAGGGGCATTCAGGTAATCCTTTCGGGAGTGAACGATGAGGTGCGTGCGACCCTGCACAAATTCGGCTTTGACGCAGAACTCGGGAACCAGTACATTTTTCCTCACATAGTCCCGGCTCTCGCCAAAGCCAATGAACTGCTCAGGACACGGCGGTAATCAGTCAGTGGTAAAGTAACCTTTGCCGTGGCATTGCGGGCAGGTCACGTGCGAATGCCCGGTGGACATGTAGAAATATTGTCCGCATTCCTCGCATTTTTTCTTGTAGTCGCCCGTGCCGAACGTGCCTGTCGGTGTTTCCCTGACGATGCGTCCCGTGCCATGGCAGAGAGAGCACTGATGTCTCGATGACCCGTAACTGCTGCCTGAGGAACTTCCCGACGAACTGCTGCCGGTGGAGTATGAGCCTCCGCCGTAAGGGGAATAGACATCAGGAATATTGACTTCGCCTTTTACGACATCGTATGTGAACCAGTCGGTGCTGCCGAACATCCCGTAACTGAACGAGGAGCAGTCTACTCGTCTCATGTTGTACCGGCTGTCGACATAATAGGTCGTGTAGGTGCTTCCTGTGCCGAACTTGATTACGTTGCCCTTGTATTTTTTCCAGCCGTTTTCCGTACTTTCGTATTTGTAGGTGTAGCCGTTGACTGTTATGCGGTCGTCGTAGAACTTGACTTCGACTTTCATGTCCGGTCCGGCGACGCCGGTGTATTGTCCTGTCGTGGAGGACCGCCCTTGTGCGCTTATGGTGTATGTGCCTTCGGCAAGAAGTCCGTCAGGAGTTATTGAAGTGCGGCTGCCGGAGGAAGAACTGCGGGAGGATGAACTTCCGGAAAATGAGGTATAAGAGGATGAGGTGCCGCCTGGGGTGTAGTTTACGCCGAGTTCGGCAAGACTTTCAATGGCAACTTTACTGCCATTGTCTGCGTATTTTTTATACCATTTTATCGCTTCATATTTGTCTTTTAAGTCATACTGATACAATAAAGCTAAAGAAAAGTATGCTCTGTCGTATCCTCCGTCAGCGGCTTTCAGATAACATTCTTTAGCCTTATCATAATCACTTGGAATCTCACCTACTTTACCTGAATAATATGCCTTTCCTTCTTCGTAGCAATTACCTAATTTGTACCATGCCTCGGCATCATCGGCTTCAGCTTGTTCAAGGAGTTTGGTTCTGCTGTCTTCCTTGTCTCCTGCCAAAAGTTCTTCAATGCATTTTATCGCGACTTCATTATTGTTGATTTCTGCCTCTTTTTTATACCATTTTATAGCCTCTTCCTTGTTCTTAAGACCATACTGATACAATGAGCCTAAATAAAAGTATGCTCTGTCGTATCCGCTGTCAATGGCTTTGAGATAGCATTCTTTAGCCTTGTCATAATTTTTTGGAATCTCATCGTCTTTACCTGAATAATATGCTTTTCCCCACCTAAGGCAGTACCCTAATTGGTACCATGCCTCGGCATCTCCTTGCTTTGCTTTCTTCAGCAAATTTTCGATGCTGTCTTCGGGAAGAATGACAGGTGTGTATTCCACGCCGAGTTCGGCAAGGCATACAGGAGCGGCTTCCACAAAGGCATCTGAATCATATTTATAACTTTTGTTTGCAGCCCTCTTGTACCATTTGATTGCTTCGTCATTATTGTACAGAACGTATTGGTACATCACGGCAAGAGGAAAATATGCGGAACGTTCTCCGATAGCAGCAGCTTCAAGATACCATTTTATTGCCTCATCATAGTTTCTGTCGGAATCTTTTGAAAAGTCGAAGAAGTCATTTTTGCCGGTGTAATAGCAAAAGGCAAGTACACATTGGGCTTTAGTGTCTCCTTGTCTGGCAAGTTGCAGCAGTTCTTCGCGTTCCATGTGTCTGTATGAATAATCCGGAGTCTCCA
>CALVDU010000047.1 GCA_944326375.1 uncultured Bacteroidales bacterium
ACGACCCCACAGTCCGGAGCATCCTGCTCACTCAAGCCATTGGCGTGGGACAATGAAGCCGAACACGAAGCAGTGCACCTGTCAGGCAACAAGATCTCACTCAACAGGGCAAACACCGACCCCGGCAACAATACCATAACATCCGGAGAACAGGCCGAACTTACTTTCGAAGACGGAGCCTGGTATATCTGCGACAAAAGTTATCAGAAAACGACATACGTCCATGCCTCCCGCAAGATGAAACTCGAAAAGGGAGACATCATAATCCTCGGAAACAGGCGGTTCGAATTCAATTCCTGATTGCCATGTACGGATATGCCGTGCCTGAAAGGTGTGATTTCCATTGCGGGGACATCTTTGACGGCAAATACAGGATAGAACGCCAGCTGGGCGAAGGCTCATTCGGCACTGTCTACAAGGTCAGCGACCCAAACGGCAATGAATATGCCGCCAAACTACTGAAATTGTGGGCAGTAGTGCCTGAAGTGTCCAAAAATCTCCGTGACAGGTTCACGATGGAGTTCGAGACCGGACGGATAAGGAGCGACAACCTCGTCCATTCCCATTCCTACGGCGAAATCAAGGGTAACCCCTACATCATCATGGAGTTTTGCCCGAACGGGGATCTGCGCCACTATGCCTCCTCCCACAATGTCGACTATGTGCGTGTCGGAAAACAGGTCCTGTGCGGACTGCGCGACCTGCATGGCTGCGGGAAGGTCCACAGGGACCTGAAACCTGAAAATGTCCTTCTCCGCAGGGACAACACAGCCGTGCTGACGGATTTCGGAATTTCAGGGGACAGGAACAAGCGCATGACCGAACGGGGCTGGATAGGCAAGCCGCAGCAGATATTCGGTACCTATCCCTACATGCCTCCGGAGCAGGTAAATCCTCCCCGCGGAGGTCAGGCCACTGTGCTCCCGACCACGGACATCTTCTCTTTCGGGGTCATGATGTATGAACTCCTTGTCGGAGACTTGCCTTTCGGCGAACTTAATGAAAACACCCTGCACACTTACCTTGCAAACGGCAAAACAGGGAAATGGGACAGGAACGCACTGCGGAGAGCAGACAAATCAGATGTATGGCTTCCGATAATCGAAGGCTGCCTTATCCCGAATTTCAAGGAAAGATTTCAGACCACTGAAGAAATCATAAGGATGCTGCCGGGCGGTTCAGACGCTGACTCCGGTTATGCCGAACCTGCACACAGGTCATTCATGAATGTCCGCAACGGCATCCTGCTGAGGGTTATGCAGGGAGAGGAATACGGCAAAGTCTACTGCCTCGACCGCCTGCTCCATGGAAACAGGATTCTGACAATCGGACGCATGGACGAATCTGTCCGGAATTCCATTCCTGTCCGGGAAACTTCCAGTGCATACGTCTCCAGAAGGCATTGCACCCTCGAACTCGACCAGTCGACTGGGCAATGGTTCATCAGGGACGGGCAATGGGTTCCTGACAACGGGGCATGGAAACCCTCCCTCAACGGGACGTACGTCAACTCGGCTGAAGCCGATGAATACGGGATGCCGATAAAGCCGGGAGACATCATCTCAATCGGCGACGTGAAACTACGTGTAGAAGGATATTAATCATAACAAACTTTTTATGGTTAAACGAATTGTCATTCAGATACTTTTCCTGCTGTTATACACAGCGGTTCCGGTCTTTGCTCAAGACTGCTACAACTTTACGCGCACGCAGGCGATTTCATTTTACGAAAAAGGAGAATACCGCATTGCCCGTGACCAGTTCATGGCAGCAAAGGACTGCCCAGACAAGCCTGCGGACAACGACCTTGACACATGGATAGCCAAATGCGATTCAGCTTTGGCGGAATTGGAGCGGAAAGCAGAAGCGGAAAGGCTACGCCGAGCCGAAGAAGAACGGATAAAAGAAGAACAGCGGCAGAAGGAAGAACAGGCACGTCTTGCTGAAGAAGTACAGTTGAAAGAGCAGGAACGGCAAAGGAAAGAACAGGAGCGGCTTGCCGAAGAAAAGAGACAAGCAGAAGAACGTCGGGCAAAGGAAATACAGGACAGCATAGCAAAATATCAACTGACTGCAATCCAAATGGTAATGCAACCATTAGGAATAATGGAGTACAAAGATGAGACGTTACAGGCATTAGAACAGGAGTTCGGTATTGTGCCCAGTTCATACCTTAATCATATATGGTTTAAATATCCGTCTTCCTACACGTACATGGGATTTTCTCCATCGTCAGTAAGTGCAGATTTTTATAATGACAAATTAACTTATTATGATTATCGTTTTATATTCCATAAATCGCAATATTCACATCAGGCCATACAGACTCTGATGAATGACTTTATATCAGAACTTTCAAGGACGAAACCAGAAAAATGGAAACTGACATTTGAACGTATGGAAATTAAAAAGTCCGACAAAACAAAAATAATAAATATTGAAAGTGAGGTTAGAGGAAAACTATACGATCCCAAAGACGGTAGTTATATTACCATTTTCATTTCATTTGGCGAGCGGACTGTGGATAAAAAATACGACAATTGGTATTTTGATGTAACATGTTTCCACTGATTCCGACAATCCCGATAAAGTACCTTATAATCAGTAACAAATATGGAACTTCAACCCGATACATTGTTCAACGACCGATACCGCCTGATCCGGGAAATCAGCCGCGGTTCTTTCGGCGAGGTCTGGCTCGCCAAGGACGAACGCCTCGACCTCGAAGTCGCCATAAAAGTATATATCGCACTCGACAACAGGGGAATAGAGGAATTCAAGTCCGAGTACAAGGTCGCTTACACCCTGAATCACCCCAATCTCCTCCACGCACACCATTTCGACGTTTGCGAAAACAGGCCTTTCCTCGTGATGCCTTACTGCCCATCCTCTGCCGTCGCCATAATCGGACAGACCGACGAGCAGACAGCATGGAGATTCATCCGGGATGTGGCAGCCGGGCTTGAATACCTCCACGAACAGAACATCGTGCACCGCGACATAAAACCCGACAATATCCTCTGCGACGCTGAGGGACATTTCCTCATTACCGACTTCGGTGTCAGCATGAGGATGCGAAGCACTTTGAGACGGAACTCCACCAGAAAGCACGACTCCAATGCCGCAGGTACTATCGGATATATGGGTCCGGAACTATTCTCATCGAATCCCGACGCTGTAAAGGCCACTGACGTGTGGGCTCTCGGTGCGTCCCTGTACGAAATGATTACCGGGGAACTCCCTTTCATGGGACAGGGCGGCGTCATGCTGCTCCACGGGGCAGAAATTCCCGTCATCAAAGGCGATTTCTCGCAGTCCCTGAAGGACACTCTCGCAGCCTGCATTGCAAAGGAGACCTGGGACAGACCTACCGCTGCACAACTGCACGAATATGCCAAGGCTATCCTAAACGGCGAATCCCCCGCAGCGCCATGGGCAAAAACCCAAGAAAAGCATGATGTCAATACACCAAAAGGCTCAAAAAAAGCCTCCCGGCCGACAGTGAAGCAAAAGGCATCGGAAACCGCCCCGTCCGAAAACTCTGCCGATCCGAACGCCACCCGACCTGTCGGAAGCCTGACGCAAAATCTGCTTCAGCAGAATAATTCTGACAGAAAGATTTACTTGCTGCTGACAATCAGCATAGGAATACTTGTATTCAATCAATTGACAAATTTATTTTCATACAGGTATCCGCTACTGCCGCAATGGGCACATGTCTATACTCATGGAAATGGAGCAAAAATACTGCTCATCCCTGAATTGACAGTAATGGCATCTTTCATTGCCAGAGCCATACTATACTTCTTCATATTTTTGAAAAGCAAGACTCTGCTACAGAAAATTCCTGCTGCAGCAGTAACAATATGTATTATATATGCTCTGATTTTCGAAATTTGGTGGAATTTGTCCTATGAAATCTTGGGATTGGATCATCCGTCGGAGTTGCACATAGCAGGAATGTTACAATATATTTCATCGTATTTCTACACATTAAGTATATGTATTTTGCTCTGGTGCACAAGCAAATGCATTGCTGGGAAAGTATTGGCAGCAATATATCTTATCCTATTGGCGATAGGACAAGGGACTGCTATTGACTTCCATTTCCCATATTACGCCATAATACATTCCATTACATTCATTTCCATGATCATAATATATAACATACGGCCAAAACAACAGCAACTCCAGAACAATAGGCAACAGAAAACAAATGACACCTTGGCTCAAAACAAATTATAGACAATAAATACCATACCATGAAAAAGAATACATCCAAAATTATAGGCATTACCATTTTGGCATTGCTTTTTGCAGGCTTGGCAGGAGTAACCATATCATCCATTGTCAGCAAGGGAAAAAACACCGTCATCCATGTCATAAAAGATGACTCGATTTTCCGAGATGAAATCAAAGTCAAAGACGGAGATGTGTATAATTTCGGCAAGGCGCAAGTCATTATTTCGTCAGACTCAACCTATATACAAAATGGCACAGACAAAGATTATGTGCTGTATTCGGTCGATTATTTTCCGGGATTTCATACGGTTGAAACTCCGGAAGAAGTCTGGACTGTCATTTCCCCGTCATCAATTGTCGGTGTACAAAAAATATCGGGCTATATCCGGAGCAGCCATCCGGGCTTGGTCGTGGAGGTCCCTTCCGGCAAAGAATATGAGAGAGTTTTTGTTATTCAGAGCCTTGAAGATGCCATAGAAGATATTTCAGAAGCAGAAAAACAACAGGAAGAAATTTCAAGAAGAACGAACTCTACATTCAATAATATTGACTGACAACAAAAACAAATAATACCATGCCACAAGCGACACAAACCTACAGACGCTCCCTTGCCGGCTCGGTCGGCGCAGGGATGAAGTCGGTCTTCGGAGGAGAAGGCAGACGGTTCTACACCCTCGTGCACAAGGTCTCGAGCAAGTACCACAAGGCGGGAGAATCCCAGCAGATAATCGTCGACCAGATAGAAATCGGACGTGACCCTCGCTGCCAGGTCCGCTTCGACGAATCCTTCTCCACTGTCAGCCGCCGCCACGCCGCCATAGTCAAGGACGGCGACAACTGGAAACTCGTCCAACTCTCGCAGACCAATTCCACTTATCTCAACGGCCACAAGGTACAGAAAGAGTGGTATCTCCAGAACGGGGACGAAATCCAACTTTCCACCAACGGTCCGAAACTCGGCTTCATCATTCCCGAGGGAAAGAAAGGTCTTGTCAGCAGCATAAACCTGACGGCCCGCCTCAACCTTTTCCGCCAACAGGCCCTGCGTCCATACAAAACCGCCATTACGGCACTGGCATGCCTACTCGTCGTCGGAGCAGGAGTGGCAGGAGCACTTATATATGGCCAGCACAAGGAAATAGGCGAATTGAGCAGGATGTACACACAGGCACAAGATGTTCTTGAAACTGTCAAGAATGAAAACAAGGAACTTGGCGGTGCCATCGACGATATGAAAGAAAGAGCTCGCCAGCAAGACTCCATAATTGATGCAAGCAGAAAAGAAATAAGCCGACTCAAATCGGCTTCACCACAGGCAAATGTGGCTCAACTCATCGAATCCGTGCGGTCAAGCGTATATTTTATAGTGACGACAGTTTATGCCCGGATAGGGAATGAAACACAAACAATCGGAGCAAGCAGCGGAACCGGATTCTTGCTGAAGGACGGCAGATTCGTGACTGCACGCCATTGCGTGGAACCGTGGCTGTTCGGAGGAGACATCGAACTCAACGTCATGAACGAATCTTACGACAATGTCTCCGTATGGTCGGAGATTACTGCGTACGGGATGAAGAACGACGACTTTACCCTGCGCAGTTCGGATTTTACCATAGACCGCAGCATGGATGTCATATTGAATGCCGGTACTGATGATTATGGAAATCCGATGAAAATGAGATTGGTATATTATTATCAATACATGGACCCGCAAACTCAGGAAGTCACGGAATTCGGTGATGTAAGAATGGGCGGCACGGACTGGGCAGTGGCAAAGACAAACAAGCGGGGAACAATTGAAGCGAACGCAGGTCTTTCTACTTCCATGACGCAAGGTACAGAAGTACATGTGCTGGGATTCCCTGCAGGACTGGGAGCAGGTGATGGTCAGAGCCGCATCGAACCTATCTACAACAAAATGAATGTGGCCCGCAACGGGCTGAACAACCAGGGCTGCATCATGGTCAGCCAGGGGGTTGCACACGGAAATTCCGGAGGTCCTGTCTTCTGCGTCAAGGACGGGAAAATCTATGCTGTCGCCATTGTCTCGAAGCTCGAATCAGCCACGCAGCAATACAATGACAGTGGCACAGCCATCACGCAACAGCAACAACAATACGACCAATTAGTCCCGATAAAGAACATACGATGAAATCATTGACAGCAACATTGGTCCTGTCGGTCATATCCATGACAGGATTCGCCCAAATCTCATTCCAGACAAACAATCAGAAGATTATCGAAGATGCCGTAATCGACGGTCTCCTGCTTGTCCGTCAGGAATACCAGTTGGAGGACACTGTGACCCTGAAACGGTACACATGGAACAACCGCCCTGAATTCGGCAGTGCCCTTTCATTCTGTGTGCTTACGGAAAACGGATATGTCATCTCGTCCGCTGCCCTCAAACCGTGGGAGCAGGACTCCAAATTCGGCAAATACAAGGACTCGGCATACCGCCCTGTACTCACTGACACCTGGTACAAGTCTGCCGCTTCCAAGGATTTCCGCAAGGCAGGATGCATCGGGACCGCTGACCCGGAATTTTTAGCTGACTCTGCATGGACTTTCGTCAAGGACACCATTTTCGGAGATGGCTTTGCCGTGGACACGACATCCGGAGAAAAAGACGGCTGGCTCGTATGGCTTACCGCAAGCAATGAGGAAAGCGTCGAATCCGATTCCCTTACGACAATGACGTACCGCCACAAACTGACCGTGTATTCAGGACAGGACGCATACGAAATCCCCTCCCCTTCCTCGTCAAGGCACATCATCGGAGGCATATATGTGGAACCGGAATATCCCGGCATTGGTAAAATGGAATTGCATCTCGTGGGCATAGTTGTGAAAACCGGAGAAAATTGGCAAATGGTCAAAATCAGTCCGCAGGATAAGGATAAGCCGGACGCTGAAAATCCTCCGGCTGACAATGCCGGAACGTTGACACCGGCAACACCGGAAACCTCCGCAATGGAAGAAACGCCGGCAGCAGAAAACACTCCGACGGCTCCGGACAATAAAATCAGAAACAAAAGACAACGTCATGAAAAAGATTAAATTCAGGCTTGCAGCCTATACGGACGCCGCAGGAAAACGGAACGACAATCCGCCGCTCTACGGCAATGAGGACAATTTCTTCGTGGATGCTGACCTGTCCAACGAACAGCAGGGAAACTTTTCATCAGACGAAGAAAGGGACTTGTCCGACTACGGCTCTCTGCTGGTCATCGCAGACGGCATGGGCGGGATGAATGCAGGCGAAGTCGCATCGGAAATTGCCGTCCGGACTGTCAGGGAATGTTTTGCGCATGAAAAACTGACAAAGGAAATCGTCGCAGAGGCCAAATCCCGGGAACGCTACATGGAGCATGTCGTGGAGGAGGCAGATGCAGCAATCAAGGCCCATGCCCGGGAAAACAAGGAATGCGAAGGAATGGGCAGCACCCTGATTATGGTGTGGGTCTGCGACGGGGCAGCGTCGGTCACATGGTGCGGCGACAGTCGGGCATACTTGTTCCATGAACCCAAAGGCATAGTTCAGATATCAAAAGACCACTCCTACGTGCAGTCTCTCGTGGATGACGGCAAAATCACTGACGAGGAAGCATTCGACCACCCTTACGGCAATATAATAACACGAAGCCTCGGAGATCCCGAGAAAAAGGCCAAGGCCGACAGCCGTACGATTTCTTTGTACAAAGGGGACATAATTTTGGTATGCAGCGACGGGTTGAGCGGTGTTCTGCGTGACCGTCCTCTGTCTGACGGGACACCCGCTGCAAATCTCGAAGAAATCATACGCTCCAACCGCTCTTCGATGCAGGCCTGCCGGGAAACTCTGTTCGCTGCTGCCGAACAGGCCGACTGGTATGACAATGTGACCGCTATCCTGTACGAGATTACTGACGGCGAGGATACTCCGGAACAAGAATGTAACAATAATGTCACTGCCGTCAGCAAGAGTTTCATCAGCATAAAGATCAACAAGAAAAGACTCCTGTACTGGATTATAGCCCTGATTGTGATCGCAGTTCTTGCCTGCGGCGGATTTTTCGGGATGAAAT
>CALVDU010000048.1 GCA_944326375.1 uncultured Bacteroidales bacterium
CAGATAGTCTTCCAGATGGGCAAGCACAAGAATTCCGAAAAGAAATTCAACATGACCAATACGACACAGCTCGTAATTGCCCCTATAGAAGAATTCAACGTCACGGCTGACTTTACCTACAGGAAAGTGCGCAGGGATGACATGCACCGTACGGTAAACATCCCTTATGGAATACGCCCGGGCGAAACATCCGCATATACGACAGGTGCAGGACTGAACAAGCTCGAAGAAAGGTCAAGGAACTACACATGGCTGTCCGGGAACGTGTACGCCACATACGCCGACACATACAACGACGCACACAACCTGAAAGTGATGCTCGGTTTCAACGCGGAAACCTACAAGTACAAGAACATCACTGCAGTGGGGCAGAACATCTCCGATGAATACCTCAACGACCTTTCACTCGTGATTCCGGACGAAAGCGGCGCCACCATAACAAGCGTTACCGGAGGTCAGAGCGAATATGCCCTCATGGGATTCTTCGGACGTATAAACTACGACTACAAGGGACGTTATCTCGTCGAATTGGCCGGAAGGTACGACGGTTCTTCGCGTTTTGCAGCAGGACACCGCTGGGGCTTCTTCCCTTCAGGTTCTGCAGGATGGAGAATTTCCGAGGAACCTTTCTTCGCACCGGCAAGGAATGTGATCGACAACCTTAAACTCCGCGCCTCTGTAGGAAGCCTCGGAAACCAGAATGTGGACAACTACGCATACATGCGTACCATTTCGATCAATACATTCAGCCACTACACATTCGGAGAAGGCTCAAACAGGGCTCAATATGCAAACCTCTCCGCCCCGAACTCTGATGCCCTTACATGGGAGACCACATACCAGTACAACCTTGGACTGGACATAGCCATGCTCAACAACAGGCTCGAATTTACCGCCGAAGGATACATCAGGGATACCAAGAACATGCTTGTCCAGGGTAACGCCCTTCCGAGCGTCTACGGAGCCGCTGCACCTAAAGAAAACTCGGCCGACTTGCGCACAAGAGGCTATGAGTTGTCTCTTCGCTGGCGCGATGCTTTCGCTCTTGCAGGAAAGCCATTCAACTATAATGTTGGAGTTACCCTGAGCAACTATGACTCATATATCACAAGATATGACAACAACCCTGACAAGCGTCTTACCGACTACTATGTAGGACAGAGAATCGGAGACGTCTGGGGATTCGTCGTAGACGGACTTTTCCAGACAGATGAAGAGGCCCAATACTATCAGAACAATGTCTGCGACGCCCTTACCTATATCGGTACGAACAGGATGCAGGGAGGATTCCTCGCAGGAGACCTCCGTTATGTCGACCTCGACAACAAGCAGGAAGGTCCTAACGGCATCAATGTCATTACCCTCGGCGACAACACGGCAGACAGCCCCGGCGACCGCAAAATCCTCGGAAACTCTCTCCCGAGCCTCCAGTACGGCTTCAACCTCGGATTTGACTGGATGGGAATAGACATGTCCATATTCTTCCAGGGTGTGGGCAACCACTACTTCTATCCTCCTGGAATGAACATCGCTTTCTGGGGCTCCTACTCCTACGCCTACTGCTGCGCATTCATGCCGCGCGACTTCATCAAGACAGTATGGTCGGAAGACAACCCTGACGCATATTTCCCGAGACCTCGTGTCTACTCCTCTACCGGAGGCGAACTCGCCCCTGTCAACAGCAGGTATATCCAGAACATCAGATACCTCAGGCTGAAGAACTTTACAATAGGATACACCCTGCCGCAGAGATGGACAAAAGCAATATGCCTGGAAAAGGTGCGCTTCTATTTTTCTGGAGAAAACCTTGCCTACTGGTCTCCTCTCAAGAAATACACGAAGTATCTGGATCCGGAATCCGCATACCGCAGGGTAACGGACAAGACTTCTACGGGCATGTACACAAATTCCGACAACAAGGACGCCGTTGCGTACCCTTGGCAGAAGACAATCATGTTTGGTATTGACATCACATTTTAATTGAAGGAGGAAACCGAAAATGAAAAAATACATTTTGCCTGTGCTGGCTGTCGTGATGGGGATTTCTTCCTGTGACTTTCTGGAAAGGACGCCTAAGGACAAGCTTGTTCCCGAAAACTACTTCAGAAACGAGCAAGACTTTATCCTCTTTTCCAATTCCTTCTATGACAACCTGTTTGACAAGGAGCCTTATGAAAAGCAGTCCGACATCATATTCCAGAAAGGAAATATCTCGGATGAACTTCTCGGCGGCGTTGCAAGGCAGGTGCCTACAGTGGCAGGCCAAGGAGGATGGTCATGGGGACAGCTGCGCAAGATAAATACCATGCTCGGCCACATGGACCAGTGCGATGACCCGGACGTCGTGAAAGAATATACCGGACTTGCCAAATTCTTCAGGGCGAGATTCTACTATGAAAAAGTAAAAAGATTCGGCGACGTGCCTTGGTACGACAAGGAACTCGGTTCCAACGACCCTGACCTCTACAAGGCACGCGACTCGCGGGAACTTATCATGAGCCACATGCTGGAAGACATCGATTTCGCCATCGACGCTCTTCCTGCTGAAGTAAGCACATACAGGGTAAACAAATGGGCTGCACTCATGCTGAAGGCACAGTTCTGCCTGTATGAGGGCACATACCGCAAGTACCACGAACTTTCGTTCCAGGAAGGTCTGTCTGCAGATGATTATCTGAGGCTGGCTGCCGAAGCCGCAAAGAGAATCCTGACAGAAAGTCCGTACGACCTGGCTCCTGACTATGGAGAACTGTTCAGGGAAGTGGATGCTGACCCTAATGAATATATCCTTGCAATCAAGATGGACCAGAGCCTGTCTTGTGTCCACAACGCTACAGGCTATGCCCTGATGAACTCTGCAGGATGCCCGGGATTCTCAAAGAAATTCATTGACAGCTTCCTCATGAAGGACGGAACATTCTTCTCATCGCAGGAGGGTTGGGAAACCATGTCTTTCGTGGATCAGATGGCAAACCGCGACCCTCGTCTGGGGATGATAACAAGACTTCCGAGCCACGTGAGAAGCAACTCGAAAGAAACTGTCTACGGGCCTGACATTGCCCTCACATCCACCGGCTTCCAGTATGACAAGTTTGTTATGGACCCGATGTACGAGACTGCAGAAAGGGCAGACATGTCCTTCAACGACATGCCTGTGTACAGGTTTGCGGAAGCGCACCTGATTTATGCTGAAGCCCGTGCCGAACTCGGGGAATTTACCCAGGATGATGCCGACATGTCAATCAACAAGCTCCGTGCAAGAGCAGGAATGCCAGCAATGACTGTGGCAAGCCTGACAGTTGACCCGTTCCTCGTATCAGAAGACTACGGCTACACCAACCTCGCCAGCCGCAACCCGTCAAATCTTGCCGTTCTCCTCGAAATCCGCAGGGAAAGGACAATCGAACTGGTTATGGAGGCAAGCACAAGGTGGGATGACATCGTAAGATGGAAAGAGGGCAAATGCTATGAACAGCCTCTCTACGGAATGTATTTCACGGGCCCGGGGCCGTATGACCTTACCGGAGACGGAGTTGCCGACGTATACCTTTATGACACATCAACTCCTCCGACCTATAGCGGAGACGTTTCCTTCATCCAGATTCAGGAAATCACGATAGACGGCAAATATGTTCCTTACTCTGACGGTATCGTCCTCAGCGACGGCAACAAAGGGTATGTTGATATGCACAGGACCAAGACCCGCTCTTTCGACGAAACCAGGGACTACCTCTATCCGATACCGCGCGGTGACCGTGACCTGAACCGCAATCTGACCCAGAATCCGGGATGGGTTGACGGCCTCGACACGGGATATTCAGAGTGAGATGTTGACAATGGAACGAATTAAACTCTTGAACATGAAAATATCAAATAAAATATCAGGTTACGCTGCCATCATCATGGCCGTATCCGCACTCTTCGGATGCAAGCCTGACGAACTTGTCAAGCCGGATGCCCTGATGTCCGAGTCGAGCCTGACCTTTGAGGCAAAGGACGCAGAACCGCAGACTTTCATGGTAGCCTCCGATGATGACTGGGTCATCGACGTGGCTGACGACTGGATTACCGTCAGCCCGATGTCCGGTTCGCAGACAATGGACGTGACGGTCACCGTGGCGGACAATGTCGAGAACGGCGCCATAGCAGCCCCTCGTGAGGGAACTGTAACAATCCTGAACAACAGGGGATACTCCGTCAAGACCGTCATATACCAGAAAGGGGACAACTACATCGGAGTCGAAGAAATGACTCTGACTGAAGTTTATGCCCTTGATGACGGAAAATTCGCAAAAGTTCCTGAAGCGCAGGTAGTTGCCCTGACTTCTGAAGGCTTCGTGGTGTCTGATGAGGGGGCCTCCATGTATGTGACTTCTACAGCCGACGTGAAACTCGGCTCGACTGTCTATCTTGCAGGAGAAAAATGCACGCTCAACGGACTGGCTTCCCTCAAGGCAGGGGAAGTCACTGTAAAGTCTGAGGGTGAAGTGACAAGGCCTGCTCCGGTTGACCTGGTTTCGAACCTCAATCCGGCCAATGCAGGTAAAGTGGTATATGTGAGCACATTGGCAGGAATTCTCGGAAGGACTCTCTATTATGATGAGACTATCCCAGTCACTGTGACACTTCTGGACCCTAAGGCTGGAGATGTTGA
>CALVDU010000049.1 GCA_944326375.1 uncultured Bacteroidales bacterium
AGGTTATGCTGCTGCGCAAAACAATTTGGGCACAATGTATTATAAAGGGCTAGGAGTTAAGCAGGATTATGCTGAGGCCGTAAAATGGTATCGTAAGGCAGCAGAGCAGGACAATGCCATGGCGCAAAATAACTTGCGCCTTATATTATAACGGTCTAGGAGTGGAGAAGAATTACGTCTTGGCCGCAGAATGATTTCGTAAGGCTGCCAGGCTAGGCCATTATAGTTTTGTTAAAGATAATTTGAAGCGGTTGAAGGTAGGCTATTAATTGAGCGGTACAAGGATTGAAGATGGCTTGAAATCAGTGTAAATTACCGTTGTAGATTCAATGTGCGCCCCTGACGGCGAATTGCTCTTATTTGTGGCAAAATTTATTATCTTTGCAATTTAAGAGCGTCCGAAAATGAACAAGAAACTGCCGTCCTACCTTTTGGAGAAGTACCAGTTGTTGGGTACCGTGACATTTTCCGTATTGTTCGCGATAGTGTTCCTGAACATGTACATCCCGTTTTCGGACACGGCTTGGTTCGGTCTCGGAAATTCGTCCTATTTCCTGTATACAGTAATCTTTGCGGCAGGTTCGATTCTTTTTCTTGCCTTGAGCAGGGTGCTTATGTACAAGGTCAGGAAATATATGGATTTTACCTATCTCGGATATGTGCTCTGGTGCATTGCCGAGGTGGTGCTGATCTGCGTCTTCTATACTTTGCTTACGGTCGACATCGCCGCTCCGGGGCTTCCTGCGTGGAAAATTTTTTCAAAGGCAATGCTGTATGGGGCGATAGCCCTCATAATCCCGTACATAATCTCCGGAATGTTCTTCGCCATCGTGGAAAAGAACCGGACTATCAGGCTCATGAGAAGCCGGAACGTGATTTCGGACGAGGAACGCAGGCGGGACAACAAGATAACCCTTTTCGACAACAACGGCGCACTCAAACTGTCCGTAAGCACGTCCAACCTCTACTATATAGAGTCGGATGACAATTATATCAAGGTATGGTACACGGACAGCAAGGGCGAGTTGAAGACTTACATGCTCCGTTGCCGTCTGAAGACGGTGGAGGAGAGTTTCAGGGACAGCCCTCTCGTGAGGTGCCACCGCAAGTACATCGTCAATCTCGAAAAGGTCAAGGTCCTGCGCAAGGAGCAGGACGGCTATTTCCTCGACCTTGACAACGAAAAAATCACACCGATATCCGTCACCAAGACTTATCTTGACAATGTGCTGAAAAAATTTTCCCCGCAGGAGCAGGTTTCATGACGCTTGCGGGTGCTGCATTGTCCGAAAGCGGCAGGCCTTATTTCCTTTTCTTTCCTCCGCGCAGCCTGTATGCCGACTGCACCATGGCCTCGTCAAGTGCGATTCCCCTGACAGCGAGCAAGTCGAGAATGGCGCACACAAGCGGGAAAATTGCCGTTATGGAGAACACCATTTCATCCTTGTTGCGGAAAAAGTCGACTCCGAGCCATATCTGGAAAGCCGCCAGCATGATTACAGTGATTACGCCAAGCCTCATCTGCAGGATTCTCGCCTTGAATGAGAAAAGGCAGATTGCGTTCGCCGTGAACAGCATGATGAGGAAAAGCAGGTATTCAATCTTCTGATAATACATTATGGTCTCTTCCTCTCCTCCCGGAGCCATGATCGTAGCCACTCTGGAGAAGAACATGGCGAAGATGAGGGCCGTTGATATTCCGAGATATAAGGTCTGTATGCGTTGCCACATGATATTTGTTGTTTTGTCGGTTTGCCCGGCAAAAGTAGGAAAAATCGCAATAAAAAACTATATTTACACGAAAACTTGAAAGATATGATACCAGAATCAGAATTGATCATCAATGACGACGGTTCCGTATTCCACCTTCACATAAGACCGGAGGAACTCGCAGACAAGGTAATTCTCGTGGGCGACCCCGGGCGTGTGGACATGATTTCGGAATATATGCAGGACATCGAATTCCGCAGGCAGTCGAGGGAGTTCGTGTCCCTGACGGGAAAATACGCCGGCAAGCGGCTCACCGTGCTTTCCACAGGCATCGGCACAGACAATATCGACATCGTAATGAACGAGCTGGATGCCCTTGCGAACATAGATTTTGCCACGAGGGAAATCAAGCCCGAAAAGAAGTCCCTGGACATTCTGAGAATCGGCACGTCGGGCGCAATACAGCCGGACATCCCGCTTGGCTCGTTCGTGTTTGCCCATGTTTCTGTGGGCTGCGACGGGCTTCTGAACTGGTATGCCGACAGGGACGCCATAGCGATGCCGGGAATCGAGGAGGCTTTCAAGAAGCACACCGGCTGGAACAGGCATCTGCCTGACCCTTATTTCGTCAGGGCCGGCAAGAGGATGTCAGAAAAGTTCATGGACTGCACAATAAAGGGCATGACAATCGCCGCATCGGGATTTTACGGACCTCAGGGCAGGGTGCTCAGGATGCCTTTGGCAATGCCTGACATGCTGGAGACTTTCGAGACATTCCGCTATGACGGGTGGCGTGTCACGAACTTTGAAATGGAAGGCTCCGCAATCGCAGGAATAGCCGCACATCTCGGGCATAATGCCGGCACGGTATGCTGCATCATCGCCAACCGTCACTTGAAGTCGAGCAATCCGGACTACAAGCCGGCTGTCAGGAAGCTTGTGGAGTTGGCTCTGGCTAAATTAACGGCCGACGAGTGATAACGATTACTCGCCGTACAGTTCCTTGCGGCTCTGGCTGCCGCTGCCCCTTTCTATCGACGGATCTTCGATTGTCATGTCGACGATGACACGCTGACCCTTCATCACGTTGGTTTCGAGGAATCTGAACTGCTCCGCAGTGGTCTTTCCCATTATGCCGGCAATCTCATGCCCGTTGTCAAGATACCTCAGGATATTGTAGGAATAGCCGAACTTCCTGAACCTCTCCGCAATCCTGTCGGATCCGAAGAAGCCGATGTTAAAGAAAGTTATCTGCTTGTAGTTCACGAGTTTGTCTCCAGTACCGTGGAAAAGCAGGGTAGGGGCAGGCTCAAGATCATATTTCAGTTTGCCCTTCCTGGACAGGATTCCTCCGGAGAATGACATTACTCCGGCGTACCTGAATCCGGAAGGCAGTTCTTGTACATACGGCGTCCGGTTGCAGATTTCATAGTCTGCCTGCAGCACGGTGATTGCACCGGCTGACGAGCCGCAGAGCACGATGTTGTCCGGGTCCACCCCGAACATGTCGGCATTCTCCACTATGAATGCGGTCGCACTGAACAGGTCTTCCACCGCAAGGTGTATGGCATTGTCGAGAAGATTTACCTGTGCGATCCCGACCTTGTCCGCACCCTTCAGCCCGAGCCGGTAGTCTATTGCTATTATCCTGTATCCGTTGTCGGCCATGGTTTTGTACCAGGGAAGGTAGAAAGGGTCGTTTCTGCTTCCCGATATGAATCCGCCCCCGAACATGAACAGGATTGTCGGCTTTTCTTTTCCGTCTATGGATGTTTCGCTTCCTTCGGCAGGTTCGTAGACGTCCATGAACAGGTCGCACGTGTCCCTTTGGACGAACATGTATGTCCCGTCAGGACTGATTGCCTTTTCATTTGCCGGTTCGGCACAGGCTTCGTGTGCTGCCGGAATGAGCAGCATCGGGAAAATGATCATCAGTATGCAAGTTTTCATCTTTTGTTGTTTTTGTCGTCTGAATCCTGCTGCAGGCCTTCAATGACGAAGGCGACTTCTGCCGGGGTATGGCAGATTGCATAAGGCGAATATGCGGAGAGTTCTTCTTCCGTGCGGAATCCCCATGAAACTCCGATTGTACGTACACCTGCGTTGGTGCCGGTCTGCATGTCGACGTCCGAATCACCTATATACACGGTTTCTTCGTCGGACACGTTTCCGGCGGCTGCCTGTATTTCCCTTATTATGCCGGGGTCCGGCTTTATGGGCATGCCGTCCCTCTGACCGATGACCTTTACGAAACTGCAGCCGGCAAAATATTCGGATACAAGTTTTTCTGTACCGTCCTGATACTTGTTGGATGCCACGGCGAGCATCACTCCTGATTTCCCTATCCTGTCCAGCATTTCCGGAATTCCCCCGTAAGGCCTTGTCAGGTCGCATTTGTGCTCGTCATAATAAGGTATGAAATGTTCCTTCATCCTCATCACGTTTTCTTCCGAACGAGCATTTTCGGGAAGGGCGCCCCTGAAAAGGTTATAGATTCCCCTTCCGACGAGCATATTGTATTCTTCTGCCTTCCTTTCCGGAAACCCGCACATCCTTAGGGCATGGTTGCAGGCATTGCCGAGGTCGGCAATGGTGTTGAGCAGTGTACCGTCGAGGTCGAAAATCGCCAATTTTATCATTTTTTTTACTTTTTTATTTAATGTGCCTCCGTTTGGTACAAGCGGGGCATATCTTTGCATCAAGAAACAATTAAAACCATAAAGTCATGAATACAACTTATATGTCTGTCGAGTCCCTCGGAGCCTACATTTCTTCAGAACAGTCCTTTTCCGTGCTTCTCGAACTTGCAGCCGACATGGAACTCGAGGTGACGGACATCATCGGAAAGTGACGACGGTTGATCTGCCGTCCTTGGACAGCCCGATGCGAATGGTCCGTCCTTCGGAAACGGAATCTTTTTCTGCCCTCATCTCTATGATGGCTTCCGCAACCGGGTCTTCCACGTGCCTTTGTATGGCACGCCTGAGCGGTCTTGCCCCGTAATCCGGGTCGAAACCGGCTTCTGCAATGAACTTTTTTGCGGAAGGTGTGACATTCAGCCTGAATCCGGCAGTTTCAATCCGCTTTTTCAGGTCCTTCAGTTCTATGTCCAGTATTTTCTCCACTTCCTCCCTGCCGAGGGAATTGAAGAATACCGTATCATCGACCCTGTTTAGGAACTCCGGCGGAAATGTCCTGCGCACGGCTTTTTCCACAATGCTTTTCCTGTTGTCGGACTGTCTTGCAGCCGAGGTGCTGAACCCGAGCCCTCTGCCGTATTCCGCCACTTCGCGGCTTCCTGCGTTGGAGGTCATTATGACAATGGTATTGCGGAAATCGACTGTCCTTCCGTTGCTGTCAGTGAGCCTCCCCTCGTCGAGAACCTGCAGGAGGATGTTGAATATGTCGGGATGCGCCTTCTCTATTTCGTCAAGGAGCACGACGCAATACGGCTTCCGCCTTACGCGTTCGCTCAGTTGTCCTCCTTCCTCGAATCCGACATAGCCCGGAGGGGCGCCTATGAGCCGGGATACCGTGAATTTTTCCATGTATTCGCTCATGTCTATCCTCACCATGCTGTCTTCCGAACCGAACAGGTATTCGGCCAATGATTTGGCCAATTGGGTCTTGCCTACTCCGGTAGGTCCGAAGAATATGAATGAGCCGATAGGGCGTTCTGCAGCCTTTATTCCGGCCCTGTTTCTCCTTATGGCGTTCACGACCCTTTCAACGGCGTCGTCCTGTCCTATTATGCGGGCTTTCAGCCTGTCTTTCATCTTCATCAGCCGTATGCTCTCCGATTCTGCTACCCTGTTGACGGGGATTCCGGTCATCTTTGAAATGACTGTGGCTATATCTTCTTCCGTCACGATGTCCGATTTCCTGGCGCCCTTTTCCCCGGAACACAGGATTCTCACCATCGATCCGGCTTCGTCAAGGGCGTCGATTGCCTTGTCCGGCAAATTCCTGTCGGTCACGTATCTGTCGGAAAGCGTGGCGCATGCCTCAATCGCCGCGTATGAGTATGAGACATGATGGTGAGCCTCGTAGTTGTCCCTGATGTTCATCAGGATTTCAATTGTCTGCCCGACTCCTGTCGGTTCAACTACGATTTTCTGGAAACGTCTGTCAAGCGCCCCGTCCTTTTCCACTATTTTCGTGAATTCGTCGATGGTGGTCGCCCCGATGCAGCGGATTTCCCCTCGGGCAAGTGCCGGTTTCAGCATGTTGGCGGCATCGAGGCTGCCTGACGCTCCGCCTGCACCCACCATAGTGTGGAATTCGTCGATAAAAAGGATTATGTCGCTGTTGCCCCTTATTTCCTTTATTATGGATTTCAGCCTTTTTTCGAAGTCGCCGCGGTATCTTGTGCCGGCGACCACGGATGCGATGTCCAGGGATATTATCCTTTTTCCTGTCAGCGACGGCGGGACATTTCCGGAGGCTATCCTCAGGGCTATGCCTTCCACTATCGCGGATTTTCCGACTCCGGGGTCCCCCACGAGCATCGGATTGTTCTTCTTGCGCCGCCCGAGAATCTGAATGACCCTGCCTATTTCCTCATCCCTGCCCACTACCGGGTCGAGAAGCCCGTCCATTGCCGCCTTTGTCAGGTCGTATCCGAAATCTTCAAGAGGGGAGCGTTCTTTTTCATTCGGGCTGTCGGCATTTCCCTCTGTCTCATTCTCCTGCCTTTCCCGGGAATGTTCCTGGGAATGGAGCATTCCGACTTTTTCCATATATGACAATATGGTGAGGTAGCCGATCCCTGCATCCTTGAGCCATGTCTGTCCGAAACCGCTGCCTGCATAATGACAGAGGGCAAGCAGGAGGTGTTCGGGCGTGGCCACTCCGCTCATCTGGCGTGTGGCTTCGAGCACGGTCATGCTCAGCACGTTGTGTGCCCCGCGTGAAAAAGTTATGCTTTCAGCGTCGGAATATGGTATGGGTTCGTTTGTCCACAGTCTTTCGTCTATCGAGCGTTTCATTTCTTCGAGGTCTACGCCGAGTCCTGAGAGCACTTCTGCGGCGGCATTGTCCCTGTGCCGGATGATGGCGAGGAACAAATGGTCCGGAGATATGCCGTAGTTGCCGGTTCTCATCGCTTCTTCACGGGCGTAGCCGATGATTCTGTTCAGTTCTTCAGATATTCTGATTTCCATACATGTTGCCTAAAACCGTACAAATGTATGAATTTTTTTGCTATCTTTGCAGACTATGTTTAGTGTGAATATTTTAAAGGAAATATATGGATAACGAGCAGAATCCAGTGGAAGAAAATGAGATAAGGACCGGAAGGGTCGAGACCGTCAACATAGACCGCCAGATGCGCAGCGCATATATCGACTATTCGATGTCAGTGATAGTATCCCGTGCGTTGCCTGACGTGAGGGACGGCATGAAACCGGTCCACAGGAGGGTACTTTTCGGGATGACGGGCCTTGGCCTCGGATATTCCGGCCAGACGAAGAAATCTGCGAGAATCGTGGGAGAGGTCCTCGGTAAATATCACCCGCACGGTGACAGCAGCGTCTATGACGCAATGGTAAGGATGGCGCAGTGGTGGAGCATGAGGTATCCTCTCGTGTTCGGGTAGGGTAACTTCGGTTCCATGGACGGGGACTCTCCGGCTGCCATGCGATATACCGAGGCAAAACTGGAAAGGCTTGCCGAGGAGGTCATGGCTGACATCGACAAGGATACGGTAGATTTTCAGAACAACTTTGACGATACATTGCAGGAGCCTACGGTACTTCCTACAAAGGCTCCTCTTCTTATGCTCAACGGTTCATCCGGAATCGCCGTCGGGATGGCGACCAACATGGCTCCTCATAATCTCGGCGAATGCTGTGATGCAATCTGCGCATACGTGGACAATCCGGACATCACCACTGATGAACTGCTGCACTACATCAAAGGTCCGGATTTCCCTACCGGAGGAATAATCCAGGGGCATCAGGGCATACGCGATGCCTTTGAGACGGGCCGGGGAAGAATCGTCATCCGTTCGAGGACGGAAATCGAGGTGAACGACTCCGGACGCGAGACCATTGTCGTGACCGAAATCCCTTACATGGTAAACAAGAGGGAACTCATAGAAAAGATTGTCGCCCTCGTGGAAAACAAGAAGGTGGACGGCATCGTCTATGTCAACGACGAGACTTCGAGAAAGGGTACCCGAATAGTGATCAAACTGAAGATCGGGGCAAATTCCAATGTCGTGCTCAATACCTTGTTCAAATATACCCCTCTCCAGTCCAGTTTCTCGGTCAACAATGTCGCCCTCGTGAACGGCAGGCCGAGGACGCTGAGCATGAAGGACATGATACGCCACTTTGTGGACCACAGGCATGAGGTGATAGTGCGCAGGACAAAATTCGACCTCGAAAAGGCAAAGAAACGTGCGCATATCCTCGAAGGTCTGCTGAAGGCTCTTGATTTCATAGACGAGATCATCGCCATAATAAGGGCATCCAAGACCGTTGAGGAGGCCAAGAACAACCTCATGGAGAGATTCGGATTCTCCGATGCGCAGGCTACCGCAATCGTGGAGATGAGGCTCAGGCAACTGACCGGTCTCGAAAGGGACAAACTCCAGAGCGAGTACGACGAACTCTGCAGATTCATCCAGTACTGCGAGGAAGTGCTTGCAAGTTACGACAAGCAGATGGAAATCGTCAAGGACGAGATGAAATACCTCAAGGACAAGTACGGCGACGCAAGAAGGACGGAAATAGCCATGTCTGCCGACGAATTCAATCCTGAGGACTTCTATCCTGACGAGGATGTGGTCATCACCATTTCCCACCTCGGATACATAAAGAGGACCCCGCTTGCCGAATACAAGACGCAGAACCGCGGCGGAGTTGGAATGAAGGGCAGTGCAACCCGTGACGAGGACTTCATAGAGTACATCTATGTCGCCAACATGCACAGCACGATGCTCCTGTTCACCAAGAACGGGCGCTGCTTCTGGCTCAAGGTATATGAAATTCCTGAAGGTACCAAGACCTCTAAAGGCCGCGCCATACAGAACGTAATCAACATAGAGCCGGACGACTGCGTGAAGGCGTTCATCAACGTGAAGGACCTGAAGGACGAGGAATACATAAACAACAATTACATAGTCCTCGTGTCCAAGAAGGGAATAATAAAGAAGACGTTGCTCGAAGCATATTCACGGCCTCGCACCAACGGCGTGAACGCCATAACCGTGAGGGACGGGGATGAACTTCTCGAGGCTTCGATGACCAACGGCAAATGCCAGATTTTCCTTGCAGGAAGGAACGGCCGTTGCGCCCGGTTCGACGAGTCCGATGCAAGGCCTCTCGGCAGGACGGCATCCGGTGTCAAGGGCATCAACATCGATGACAATGATGAGGTGATAGGCATGATATGCTACGACCCTAATGCCGAGGATGCTGCTTCAAGGTCAATTCTCGTGGTCAGCGAGAACGGCTACGGCAAACGTTCCGACTATGAGGAATACCGTCTTACCAGCCGCGGCAGCAAAGGCGTGAGGACGCTGAACATAACGGACAAGACAGGCAAGCTTGTCGCCATAAAGGACGTCACGGACGACGACGACCTCATGATAATAAACAAGTCAGGACTTACCATAAGGATGAAGGTGTCCGACATCAGGATAGCCGGAAGGGCAACCCAGGGCGTAAGGCTCATCAACATCAAGGATGGGGACGCCATTGCATCGGTATCTGTGGTGAAGGGAGGGGACGAATCGTCCCAGAATTCCGGAGCGGAGGATTCTTCGGCCGACAATGCAGACAACAATGAATAAATGTAACTAATATCTTAATAGTCATGAAACGTATTTTTATCGCTATCGCAGCACTTGTAGCCGTTGTGCAGATTGCTGACGCACAGGTAAAGTCGGCTGCCGATGCAAAAAAGGCGGTAGAGTCCGCACAGGCAGCGACCGCCAATCCTAAGAAGGCCGCAAAACCTGCAACATGGATCAAATTGGGCGGGGCCTACATGGATGCCTACAATTCACCGTTCGGAAACGGCTGGGTCGGAGCAACAAAACAGGACCTGACTTTCATCATGGGCAACGTGAAACCGACTTCCACAGAGACTGTCACCCTTGCAGGGGAGACTTTCAGCAAGGAAGTCTATTCTACCATGAACTACTACTTTGACGCCAACGGGGCCCTGCGCTTCATAGAGGTGACAAAGCCTGTCTATGAGGATGCCCTCGATCAGGCTCTTGCGGCTTACGAGAAGGCAAAGGAGATAGACGTTGCCGGAAAGAAATCCAAGGATATCGATGCAGGAATAAAGAATGTCGCAGCCAAGTATCTTGATTGCGGTATGACCAGCTATATGCTCAATGATCTTGCTGATGCCAGCATCTGCTTTGAAAAATCTGCTGACGCCTCTGCTTCCGCACCGGTTCCGGTCGTGGACACCATGGCAATATACAATGCAGGTTTCACGGCATGGATAGGACAGGACTATAAGAGGTCTGAACCGTTCTTCCTCCGCTGCATAGATTTGAATTATGTGGACAATGGAGAAGTCTATGCAAAACTTGCCGATGTCTACATGAACCTTGCCGACACCACTGCCGCAAAGAATGTCCTTGAGAAAGGTTTTTCCGCATATCCGCAGTGCAACAACATAATAATCGGGCTCATCAACTACTACATCAGCAGCGGTGAGGATCCTAACAGACTTTTCGAACTTCTTGCAGAGGCAAAGAACCTTGATCCGAACAATGCTTCCCTTTATTATGTTGAAGGAGACATCCACAAGAAACTCGGCCATTTTGACGAGGCTGTCGCTTCATACAAGAAGGCATCCGAGATAAACCCGGAATATGAATTCGGTTACATCGGACTCGGCATCCTTTATTATGACAAGGCTGTGGAGATCCAGGATGCTGCAGCAAAAGAGTTCGACGACAAGAAATACGAGCAGCTCATGACGGAATTCGAGAGCACCCTCGAAAATGCCATAGAGCCGTTTGAAAAGGCATTCAACTCTACAAAAGACAATCAGATCAAGACCAGCATCGCTGAATACCTGAAGAACATCTACTTCAGATTCCGTGACAGGGGACCGGAATATCAGGAGGCGTATGAAAAATACAACTCCATCATGACCAACGGTCTTTAGTTTGCCGTCCCGACCGCAGTGGAGGGACCTACTTAACAGGCTGACTAAAAGGAACTTCCTTTTTAGTCAGCCTGTTTGTTTTTTCGGTCGAAATGACGGGGAGGTCGGGTGCCGCCGGATGCGTCAGTCTTCTTTGGCGTCGGCGTCGAAGGCCTTGACAATCTTCGTGACAAGAGGGTGTCTCACAATGTCTTTCGGAGTGAAGAATATGGTGCTGATCCCTTTGATGCCCTTGAGCAGGGCAATTCCTTTCAGCAGACCTGAATCACGTTTGTCCGGCAGGTCAATCTGGCTTGCGTCGCCTGTGACTATGAATTTTGCGTCGCTGCCCATCCTTGTGAGAAACATCTTCAATTGCCCTATGTTGGTGTTCTGTGCCTCGTCGAGTATTACGCACGCCTTGTCCAGCGTGCGTCCCCTCATATAGGCAAGAGGAGCAATCTGGATCGTCCCTTCTTCCATGAATTCATTGAGTTTTTTCCCCGGAATCATGTCTCCGAGGGCATCGTACAGCGGCTGGAGATACGGATCCAGCTTGTCCTTCAGGTCTCCCGGCAGAAATCCGAGCCTTTCTCCTGCTTCCACTGCCGGGCGGGTCAGGATTATCCTCTTGATTTCCCTGTTTTTCAGAGCCCTTACGGCAAGGGCTATCGCCATGTAGGTTTTTCCCGTGCCGGCAGGTCCTACGGCAAAGACCAGGTCATTCTCGAAATATGCTTTGACCATTTCCTCCTGAGTCTTGTTTCTTGCCCTTATCGGTTTCCCGTCCAGCCCGTGGACTATTATCGCGTCGCTCCTCAGCACAAACCTTTCCGCAGCCCTTTCTCCGTCGAAAATGTCCTCTACGTCGTAAGGCGTGAGGTTTACATGGCCGGTAAGCCTGCGTTCCGTCAGCATGCCTATCTTTTCTGAAAATTTGCGGCAGTCCGTCTCGGAGCCTTCCAGATGTATTTCATTGCCCCGTGCCGTGACCTTGAGTTGCGGGAACCAGTTGCAAAGGGCTTCGAGCACTCTGTTGGCCGGACCATACAGTTCGACCGGGGATATCCTGTCAAGCGTGATCGTCGTTTTCATCTAATCCTCAATTCCTGTCAGTCTCTTTATGTTATGGTATGTTGTCATCATCTTGTCGTATTCGTATTCCTGTTCCCATTCGTCCCGTCTTCCCGCATAGTCCTTGATTTTTACGGTTGTGTGCGAAGACGAGAGCCTTCCCGGCAGGGAACACCATGTGAACACGTATTCCGGCTGCAGCATCACGGTTTCTCCTTTTGAATTTTTCGTCACGCCCAGTTTTACCATCAGTCCGACCTGGGTGTTTTTTGCGCTCATGTTGGAAATGGCATTTCCGAGAGAGTAGATTACCGGTACGGGCTTATTCCCTGCAGTCCTTATGGTGTCCGCATCCTGGACCACGTGGGGATGCGCCCCTATGATGATGTCAGCGCCCTCTTCTGCAAGCCATCCGGCATATTCTTCCTGTTCCGCAGAATGAATCGTGTCGTACTCGATTCCCCAGTGGGGGAGGGCGATGATGAGGTCGGCATCCGCTTCTTGTGCCTTGTGCAGTGCTTCCGAAATCGTTTGCCTGTCGGACATCATGACGGTTCCCGGATAATCCTTGCCTATGCCGAGGTTGGTGCCGTAGGTGCAGTTGACGAATGCTATCCTGAAGCCGCAAGTGTCCACGATAAGCGGAGTGTTCCTGGCAGCAGAATCTGCGTTTTCGGCGCTTCCTGTCATCCTGATTCCGGCATTCCTTTCCATTTCCCTGTATTTGGCGAGAGTCCGGACGAGCCCGGTTTCCCCCTTGTCGAGAATGTGGTTGTTGGCGGTGAGGAAAATGTCGATTCCGCATTCCTCGGCCATGTACATTGCGTATGCATCCGGTGCGCAGAATGCAGGATAGCCGCTGTATGGAGGTCCTGCAAGGGTAAATTCCATGTTTCCCACGGCGATGTCGGCCTTGCGCAGGTCTTCCTTCAGTTCCGGGAAATATCCCGAAAAGTCGAATGTCCCGTCAGGCCGTGAAGTGTTTTCAATCTGGGCCGAGTGGAGCATTATGTCTCCTATGAACGCAAGCGTGAGCGTGTCGGGTACAAGCCTTGAAGCCGGGCTTCCGGAAAATTGCCTGAACAGTACCGTCTTGTCGTCAACTCCGGGGAAATGTCCCCCGGACAAAGTCCGCCCTTCGAGGGGCAGGGCGCATGCGGCGGCAGTCAGCATGATTGCCGTGAGTATAGGGCTTTTTCCTGTCATTCCTGTGTTTTTTCCGCTGCAAATTCGTAGAATGTCACTTCGGTAGTGTTCGTCCTGATTCTCAGCCAGTCGGTAATCCGGGTCTTCTGTTCGGCCGTCAGGGGTGCAGCCGTTTTTGCGATTACGAGAAGACCGTTTTTCTGCGAATAGCCGTCCACTGTCACATTTGCACCCGAAGCAATGTAAAGTTCCTTTACCGAAGGGTATTGGTTGACCGCCTCCTTTGTGATCTGGATGTAAGGAATGTCCTTGTCCTTGAGTTTCTGCAGTTGTTCTTCGAGGCTGCGTATCGTGTCTTCCCTCTTGCTTATTTCGAAATCCGAACGTTCGAATATGCTTTTCAGGATTTCATCTTCTCCGGGATTCTCCGACATGTTGCGTTCGTTGATTATTATCTGGTCGGAATCTATTCCGAATTCTTTGGCAGATTCGAGAAGATTGCTTTTTTCCGTGGCGGAAAGCGGTTCTCCGGTAATGAAGATTTCGACCTTGTTTCCGTCCCTGTGGCTTATTTCGTAGTCATATATGAAACAGCTGGACAGGTTCTTGCTCTTTTCGACGAACTGGGCCACATTTTCGTTGAACCGGTTTTCCCGTATCATGACGAATGCGGACCAGATGCTCGGGATGATCACTATGAGCGTGACTGCGGATATTATCCTTCTTGCCTTTTTCGCCGTACGTGCATCCTTGTACTCGAATTTTTCGAAGTGCATGTACTTGACAGTGATATAGGTGGCAAGTATGATGAAGATGCAGTTTATCATGAAGAGGTACAGCGCCCCGACAAAATACCCGAGGTTTCCGTCGGCAAGCCCGAATCCTGCCGTGCAGAGCGGAGGCATGAGGGCGGTGGCGATTGCCACGCCGGAAAATACCGTACCCTTTTCCTTGCGGCACAATTCAAATATTCCGGCGAAGCCGCCGAACAGGGCGATAAGCACGTCGTATATGGTCGGGTTGGTACGTGCGAGCAATTCCGTCGGGTTTGAGAGGCTGAGCGGGGTGATGAGGAAGTAGAGGAACGATGCTATGAGGCTGATGCCCATCATCACGAGGAGGTTCTTGAGCGAAGCCTTCAGCAAAGCCGTGTCGTTGATGCCGAGCCCCAATCCGATGCCGAAAATCGGTCCCATGAGAGGGGATATGAGCATCGCGCCGATGATGACCGGAATCGAATTGACGTTCAGTCCGACGGATGCGATTACTATGGAAAATGCGAGAATCCAGACGTTTGCCCCCTTGAAGTATATGTTCCCGCGGATGGATTTTTCTGCGGCGGCTGTGTCGATGTGTCCGGACAGGTTACCGATGTCCGACAGCTGAGTCTTGACTTTCTCCCAAAATGTCATTGAAAATCGTGTTTTGTTGTATGCACAAAGATACCAATTTATTTTGTTGTAGAATGATATTTGGTTAAATTTGCAAGGATATCCCAATCATTGGAAGGCATGAAAAGAATTTTGGTACCGCTGATTTTGGCTGGAGTTACGGTTTTCGCAGGCTGCGACATGTTCCGGAAACTGGCCGGCCGTCCTACACAGGAAGAACTGATGCGAATGGAGCAGATGGTCCAGGAGGAGAAGCGGCATCAGGCAAGGATAGATTCGCTGGACAGGCTGAGGCAGGCGAAGGAGGATTCCATCGCAATCATGGACTCCCTGATGCAGATAAAAGGCACTATCCTGAATCCGTCCGAAGTGGGCGGGCTCTTCACCACTAAACTGGACTCGAAGTATTACGTGGTCGTGGGGGCGTTCAAGAACAGGAACAATGCCGAAGACCTTTTCGATACCGTGTCTGAAAGGGGCTACAAGCCTATCCTCATAAGTTTCCGCAACGGATTCAATGCCATTGCAATGTGTCCTACGGACAGCGTGCAGGAGGCCTTCGCTTCCCTGAAACGGGTGCGCTCCGAATCTTTCTGTCCCGATGATGTGTGGATTCTGGTAAACGAATGATCTTATGCGAAGAATTTTATCGGCGTCAGCCGCAATTTTGATGATATGCGTCCAGATGGCGGCGCAATATCGCAGGGATGGTGTCTATGGCGGTCTTTTCGACAGCGAGACAGTATCTTCATTCAAGAGTCACATAGGCTATATCTCTTCTGATGATATGGAAGGCAGGAAGGCCGGCTCTCCGGGGGAGGAAGCCGTAGCCTCTTATGTCTACAGGACACTTGAGGACTATGGGGTTGAGATGCTGTGTCCGGTTACCGGGGATGAGTTCGGCATTGAAGTTTCTCCGGGGGACACCCTCGTTTCGAGGAATGTCTACGGTTTCGTGCAGGGATATGACAAGGCCCTCTCGGGAAAATATATAGTCGTGGGGGCGCGTATGGACAATCTCGGGACTCATGAGATGACGGTAGACGGCCAGAAGGTCACCCAGATTTATTCCGGAGCCAACGGCAATGCTTCCGGACTGGCCATGATGATGGAACTGGCACGGATGGTGTCAACCAATTCGGTGGCTTTCAGGCGTTCGGTGATCTTTGTGGCCTTTGGCGCATCGTCGCAGACATACGCCGGGGCATGGTATTTCCTCAACCGTTCATTTTCGGACTCGGACCTGATAGACGCAATGGTGAACCTGGACATGGTCGGGACGGGAAGTTCAGGCTTCTACGTCTACACTTCCTCCAATACGGATCTCAATACTCTGGTTTCGCAGCTTTCCGGAGAACTCCAGCCCATCTTGCCGGAACTGAGGTCGGACGAACCGTATCCTTCTGATCACAGGGCGTTCTATTCCAAGGAGATACCGTCGGCCTACTTTACGACCGGGAAATATCCGGAGCACAATACCCCGCGGGATGTGTCCTCCATAATTGATTATGACATAATGGAAAAGGAATTGGAGTACGTCTACAATTATGTGGAGGCCCTTGCCAATTCCGACAAGGAAATATCCTTCAGGAACACTACGGAACTTCCGGAATCCGTAACATACGATGATGTCGTGGCTTATTATGACTGCGACTATCGTCCAATGTTCCTCAACAGCACGGATCCCGGGCAGTTCCTCGAAAAATGGGTGTACCAGTATCTGAAGTATCCGCGTGAGGCCGTGGAAAAAGGAATACAGGGAACAGTGCATGTGAATTTCATCATTGACAAGGACGGGAAGGTGACGGATGTCAAGGTGGCGAGAAGCGTTGATCCTTTGCTTGACGAGGAGGCTGTCAGGGTTGTAAGCGCATCCCCTAAATGGCGTCCTGGCAGATTGAGGGGACAGAAAGTCAGGACGTCCATGACGATTCCTGTGGAGTTCCGTCTTGAGAAGAAATCCGTCAGGCCAAAGTTCGGCATCCGCTGATTCAACATGACGATTGACATAACTTTAAATAATAGGAGGGTGACGCCCCTTTAAGGGGCTCCGCTCGCAGAGCGGTGGGGATTAAATTAATAAAAAATTCGTCAAACGACCATTGATTATGGAATATAATTTCAGAGAAATAGAAAAGAAATGGCAGGCCCGCTGGGCTGCCGAAAAGACATTTGAAGTCAGGGAGGACCCGTCAAAACCGAAATATTATGTGCTGGACATGTTCCCGTATCCGTCAGGAGCGGGGCTTCATGTGGGGCATCCTCTCGGTTATATCGCAAGCGACATATACAGCAGGTACAAGAGGCTCTGCGGATTCAATGTACTCCATCCCATGGGCTACGATGCATTCGGGCTTCCGGCTGAGCAGTATGCCATACAGACAGGGCAGCACCCTGCCGTGACGACAGCCAAGAACATTGCCAGGTACAGGGAGCAGCTGGACCGCCTCGGTTTCTCATACGACTGGTCAAGGGAGGTCAGGACATGCGATCCCGCATATTACAAGTGGACGCAGTGGGCATTCCTTAAGATGTTTGCAAGCTGGTATGACAATGACGCACAGAAGGCAAGGCCTATTTCGGAACTGGAACAGATATTCAGCGAAAAGGGAAGTGCAGGCGCAAACGCGGCATGCGGAGAGGAGATGAATTTTTCGGCAGAGGAGTGGAACGCCATGAACGACAAGGAAAAGGCTGATGTCCTGATGAATTTCAGGATTGCCTATCAGGGCGTGACCTCCGTCAACTGGTGTCCGGGGCTCGGGACAGTCCTCGCCAACGACGAAGTCAAGGAGGGATATTCCGTCAGGGGCGGTTTTCCTGTGGAACAGAAGAAGATGACGCAGTGGCAGTTGCGCGTGTCCGCATACGCAGGACGCCTTCTCGACGACCTTGAGGAACTCGACTGGAGCGATTCCCTGAAGGACATGCAGAGGAACTGGATTGGCCGCTCCCAGGGTGCTGAAATGATATTCAAGGCGTACAACGGCGACAAGGAATATGACATGAAAATCTTTACCACGAGGGCCGACACCGTCTTCGGGGTGACTTTCATGGTGCTTGCCCCGGAAAGCGACTGGGTGGAGAAACTTACGTCCGCTGATCAGAAAAAGGTTGTGGACGAGTATCTTGCTTATGCAAAGAAAAAGACGGAAAGGGAAAGGATAGCCGAGACCCGCAAGGTGACCGGCGTATTTTCCGGCTCATACGCAATCAATCCCCTGACCGGAGAGAAAGTGCCGGTATGGATTTCGGAATACGTGCTTGCCGGCTACGGTACCGGGGCCATAATGGCAGTGCCTGCGCATGACAGCAGGGACTATGCCTTCGCAAAGACATTCGGACTTCCGATAATCCCTCTTATCGAAGGCTGCGATGTGAGCGAATCGAGTTTCGACGCAAAGGAGGGCATAATGTGCAACTCCGGTTTCCTCAACGGTATGACGGTCAAGGAGGCGATACCTGCGGCAATCGACTATGTGGAGGCTCACGGTATCGGACACAGGAAAATCAATTACCGTCTGCGTGACGCAATTTTCTCCCGCCAGAGATATTGGGGCGAACCGTTCCCGATTTATTTCAAGGACGGAATCGCCACGCCGATGGCGGAGGACAGCCTGCCTCTCGAACTGCCGGAAGTGGACAAATTCCTTCCTACCGAAAGCGGAGAACCGCCGTTGGGACGTGCCGCCGGCTGGAACGTGGACGGATATCCTATTGAAAAGAGCACCATGCCCGGCTTTGCCGGCAGCAGCGCATATTATCTGCGCTATATGGATCCTCACAATGACAAGGCCCTCGTGAGCAGGGAGGCGGACGAATACTGGCGCAACGTGGACCTCTATATCGGAGGTACGGAACATGCTACCGGACATCTGATCTATTCTAGGTTCTGGAACAAGTTTCTCTATGACCTCGGTTACGTGTGCGAAAAGGAGCCGTTCAGAAAACTGATAAACCAGGGGATGATTCAGGGCCGCTCCAATTTCGTCTACAGGATAGTGAATACCAACACGTTCGTGTCATACGGACTGAAGGATTCATACGAGACTACCGAGATCCATGTAGATGTGAATATCGTCCACAATGACAGGCTCGACATGGATGCTTTCAGGAAATGGATGCCGGATTTTGCAGATGCGGAATTCATCCTCGAAAACGGGGAGTACATCTGCGGTTACGGCATAGAAAAGATGAGCAAGTCAATGTACAATGTGGTCAATCCGGACATGGTCTGCGACACTTACGGAGCGGATACGCTGAGGCTTTATGAAATGTTCCTCGGCCCTCTCGAACAGTCCAAGCCGTGGGACACAAAGGGGATAGACGGTGTACACAGATTCCTGAAAAGGGTATGGAGGATGTTCTACGACAAGGACGGCCTTATCGTCACTGACGAGGCGCCGTCACCTCAGGAACTCAAGACCCTGCACAAACTCATAGCCAAGATAAAAGAGGACATCGAAGCGTTCTCGTTCAATACGGCAGTGAGCGCGTTCATGATAGCGGTGAACGAACTTTATGAACAGAAATGCAACAAAAGGGCAGTCCTCGAGCCTCTTGTGATTCTGCTTTCGCCGTTTGCCCCTCACATTTCCGAAGAACTTTGGGCTGCCCTCGGTCATTCCGGAAGCATATCATTTGCTGCCTTCCCGGAATATGTGGCAGAATACACGGTCGAATCGGCGTGCACGTATGCGGTTTCATTCAACGGCAAGACGCGCTTCACGCTTGAACTTCCGAAGGCCATGCCGAAGGACGAAGTCGAACGCAATGTGCTGGAAAACCCGCTTTCCGCCAAATATATCGCTGACGGAAAGGTCGTCAAGGTCATCGTCGTTCCCGGGAAAATAGTGAACATAGTAGTAAAATAAATGAATACGGAGCCATGTCTGCTTTTAATCTGAAACGAGCCTTTGCAGTCCTGTGGGACTACTTTCTTGTCACATTCGGTACTGTCCTCTATTGTTTGGCATGGACATCATTCCTGCTGCCGAACGGCACCGCCAGCGGCGGCGGTACAGGTTTGTGCGCGATAATCTATTTTGCGACCGGCATACCTGTCTCCTATTCGTTTTTTGTCCTGAATGCCCTGCTTCTTATCCTGGCTTTTATCAGTCTGGGCAAGTCATTCGGGTTCAAGACAATATATGTGATACTCCTGTCATCGGTGCTCCTCAAGGTCTTTCCGGAATTCGACGGATGGGTAGTGCATTTTGACAACCGCCTGCTCGTTTCCATAGTCGGAGGTGTCGTCGAGGCCGTGGGCATCGGTATCATCCTGTTGCGCGGCGGCAGTTCCGGAGGTACCGACATTGCGGCAATGATAATAAACAAATACTGGCCGGTTTCTCCTGGAAAGGTGTATCTGTATTCGGACTTTTTCATTCTCGGTTCGATACTCCTCATTCCGGGCAAGACTTTCGAAGACATGATTTACGGTTACGCGACCATGTTTACCTTCTCATTTATGGTGGACTATGTGCTGCTCGGAAGAAAGTCATCCGTCCAGATTCTCGTCTTTTCGAAAAAATACAGGGAAGTCGCTGACCATATAATAAAGAATATGGACAGGGGCGTCACCGCATTGAATTCGGTAGGATGGTATTCAGGTGCCGAAAGCAAAGTTTTGCTGATAATAGCGAGAAAGGCGCAGCTGCACCAGATCGTTGCTGCGGTAAAGGAAATAGACAATAAGGCATTCGTATCGGTCTCAACCGCCACAAGCGTCTATGGAGAGGGATTCGAGGAGATAAAGACCGGCTTCAAACTCAAGAAAAAGGACAGGAAAAATGACGGGAATAAAGAATAGTCCGTGGGGCGTATTCAAGGAATACATCATCATAACCTTGGGGCTTCTGTTATACGTCCTGGGCTGGGCTGTCTTCTTGCTGCCCAACAATCTTGTAGGTGGCGGAATATCAGGACTCAGTGCGATAATCTATTATGCCACAGGCATTCAGATGGGTTTTTCCTATCTGGTGATCAATGGAGCCCTCCTGCTTATTTCCTTAAAACTGCTCGGAGGAGGCTTCGGTTTCAAGACGGTATATGCGATCATCTTCGCATCCGCCATGCTGAACGTGATCCCTCCGCTCATTCCGGAGACCATAACTGCGGAACTGGCCGTCTCAAACGGCAAGCTGCTTTCCACAATCATAGGAGGAGTGATGATAGGTCTCGGCATCGGAATGACCATATCTCAGGGCGGGAGTACGGGAGGCACCGACATAATCGCCCTGATCATCACAAAATACAGGAATGTGTCGCCCGGCAAGCTGATACTCCTTATGGATGTCGTCATAATCCTTTCTTCGATGCTCATCCCGTCGTATGACGCTTCCGGAACGCTTATACCGTTTGCCGAAAAACTGGCTACGGCAATCTACGGTCTCATTCTCATAACAGTGAACGGCTATGCCGTGGACCTGTATCTTTCGGGCTCGAAGCAGTCGGTGCAGGTCTTCATAATTTCCCGCAAATATGAGGAGATAGCGGACGCCATTGCCACGAACATGAAAAGGGGAGTGACCATGCTGAATGCAAAGGGATGGTATACAAAGGAAGAGAGTTATGTCATAATGGTCATGACGAGGAAGGCTGACCTGAACATGCTTCTTAAATACGTGAAGACGATAGATCCCAAGGCCTTCATGTCGGTTTCCACCGTCATGGGTGTCTACGGCCTCGGTTTCGATACCATAAAATTGAAGACGAAGAATAAGGAACGTCATTGAAATCTTTTCAGAAAAAGAAAAAAGATACAGAAAAAGAAAAATATGAGTCTGCCCCGTCCAACGGCTTGCCGGGGACGGGGCTTTTTTCATAACTTTGCGCCAAATACCTGAAAAATCAATAACAGAAATCTGAACTGATTTATGATGAAATCTATGATCGTGCCATCATGGGTTGCGGCGTCGGCGGCGGTGGCGGTAATTGTGGTAACATCCATGATTGTATTTCATGTTGTGGTCCACAGGAAGAAAGAGGAAGGAAACGGGCATGAAGCGAATCTGGTCATTGAATCCTTCGTGTCTGCAGAGGAAAAGGAGGAGGAACCGGATGACAGGTCTGATACGGTGCTGAAGTCCGTATATGACAGGCTCGAAAACCTGTTCGAAACCTCAAAGCCCTATCTGGACAGCGGACTTACCATAGCAGAGGTCTCCAAGATACTATATACCAACAAGACATACGTGTCGAGGGCATTGAAGCGTTATTCCGGAAAGAATTTCTGCCAGTATGTGAACGGGTACAGGATAAGGTACTCCATGGATATTTTCAATGAGAACAGAAATCTGAAGGTGAACGAGGTCGCACACATGTCCGGCTTCCATTCGCTGACGACTTTCAATTTTGCATTCCGCTCCATGATGAACCAGTCGCCGGGAGAATGGTTCAGGAAACAGCGTATGGAAGCGTTCCCGGGAGAATCCTGATCCGGGAGTGCGCCGTCTGCGGTGTCGTTCTGTCATTTTGGACAGGGCCGGTGACAAAATGTCATGGCTTATGCCTTGGCATTCCTTTTGTCCAAAGTGGTTCTGCCTGCGCCGGGGCTGCAAAAGGCCGGGGCGCTGCGGCAATGAACAAAAATTTCAAAATTATAAAATTATGATCAAACCATTAGCAGACAGAGTGCTGGTTGAGCCTAAGGAGGCTGAGACCAAGACAGCGGCAGGATTGTACATTCCTGACACGGCAAAGGAAAAACCACAACAGGGTACTGTACTTGCTGTAGGTCCGGGCAAGAAAGACGAACCGATGGAGGTGAAGGTCGGTGATTCCGTACTTTACGGCAAATATGCCGGGACAGAAGTTACCGTCGACGGGAAGACCTATCTTATCATGAAGCAGTCGGACATAATGGCTACTCTGTAAATTCACGATATTTAAATAAAGGAGATTATATATTATGGCAAAAGATATCAAATTCAATGTGGATGCCCGTTCCCGTATGAAAGAGGGTGCGGACGCTCTTGCTGACGCAGTAAAGGTCACTCTCGGTCCAAAAGGACGTAATGTGGTAATTGACAAGAAATTCGGTGCTCCACAAGTTACCAAGGACGGCGTTACTGTCGCAAAGGAAGTGGAACTTGAGGACAGGTTCGCCAACATGGGGGCGCAGATGGTCAAGGAAGTCGCTTCCAAGACGAACGACCAGGCCGGTGACGGTACGACTACTGCAACCGTCCTTGCCCAGGCGATCATCAATGTCGGCCTGAAGAACGTGACGGCAGGCGCAAACCCTATGGACCTCAAGAGGGGTATAGACAAGGCTGTCGCCAAAGTTGTCGAGAGCCTGAAGGCGCAGAGCCGCGAAGTCGGGGACGACTATTCCAAGATAGAGCAGGTTGGTACCATTTCTGCCAACAATGACAACTATATCGGCAAACTTATCGCCGACGCCATGTCCAAAGTCAAAAAGGACGGTGTAATTACCGTAGAAGAGGCGAAAGGCACTGACACCGAAGTCAAGGTTGTCGAGGGAATGCAGTTCGACAGAGGCTATATTTCCCCTTATTTCATGACAAACGGCGACAAGATGGAGGCTGTCCTTGACGAACCTCAGGTCCTGATTACGGACAAGAAGATTTCCACAATGAAAGATCTTCTTCCTATACTGGAACCTATCGCACGTGAAGGGAAGTCACTCCTCATCATTGCCGAGGATGTAGATGGCGAGGCTCTTACCACGCTGGTTGTCAACAGGCTCCGCGGAACCTTGAAGATAGCGGCCGTAAAGGCTCCTGGTTTCGGCGACCGCCGCAAGGAGATGCTTCAGGATATCGCTACTCTTACAGGTGCGGTGGTAGTGTCTGAAGAAAGGGGATTCACCCTGGAGAACACCACTCCGGACATGCTCGGAAAGGCAGAAAAGGTTGTGATCACCAAAGAGAATACAACCATCGTAAACGGTGCAGGAGACAAGGAAGCCATCAAGGAAAGGGCTGAATCCATCAGGAAGCAGATTGCAACCACGACATCCGACTACGACCGCGAGAAACTTCAGGAGCGTCTCGGCAAATTGGCAGGCGGTGTCGCTGTGCTCTATGTAGGTGCAGCCACTGAAGTTGAGATGAAGGAAAAGAAGGACAGGGTAGAGGATGCGTTGAGCGCAACCCGCGCCGCAGTCGAAGAAGGCATAGTTCCGGGTGGCGGTGTCGCTTACGTACGTGCTTCGGAAGAACTCCGCTGCATGAAAGGCGACAACGAGGACGAGACTACCGGTATCCATATCGTGGCCCGTGCCATAGAAGAGCCTCTTCGTCAGATTGCAGAGAATGCAGGTGTAGAAGGAAGCGTGATCATCCAGAAGATCAGGGAAGGCAAAGGTGACTTCGGCTACAATGCCCGTACCGAGGAGTTTGTTAACATGTTCGAGGCTGGCGTGATTGACCCGACCAAGGTGGCACGTGTGGCTCTTGAGAACGCTGCATCAGTTGCGGGAATGTTCCTTACCACGGAATGCGCAATCGCAGACATTCCTGAAAAGGAACCGGCTCCTGCAATGCAGGGTGGCGGAATGGGCGGCATGATGTAAAAATCCGTCTATTGACCTCAAAAGGGACTGGATCCGCAAGGGTCCGGTCCTTTTTTTTCGTACAGGCATGTTTTTTTTCTTTTTCCGTCGGTCCGGATGGATAATATTTGTTAACTTGCATAATATGCCGGTATGAACCTCGTTGGCGGATTGAAATAAAAGCAGCATGTACAAGTATATGGAACATATTTTTGCGGCAGTTTCGCTTGTCGTTTTCCCGCTCTGCTGTGCGGCGCAGGCATTCACTCCCGTCGTCGGCGTGATGTATTTCGGCAACGGCGGAGGCCTGCTGTCTTTCGACGGCATGTCATGGAGTCTTCACAAACTTCCGCAGGACAAGACCGTAAGGTCGGTTTTCACAGACGGAGGCTTGATCTATGTCGGCTCTTATGAGGAATTCGGATTCTTTGAAAAGGCGGCCGACGGCAGTTTCATCGGAAATGTCAGACGGGAACCCGCCGTGAACGGGAATGTATGGGATATCAGCACCTTCGACGTGCTATGGGATTGTTTCATGCAGAACGAGGATGTCAAGTCCGGGCTGACCAAACTCGGTTTCTCATATACGGAGTAGTTTTTGCAGTGTCTTTTACGTCAAAATTTTTATGCCATGAAAAAGTTTATTGTTATGATGTCGCTTTCTGCGGCAATATTCATGTGCGCGGGCAGCAGTATTTCCGCACTCTGTGCCGACAGGCAGAAAAACGATGCGAAAGACAAGGCAAGAATTTCCGAGGTAGATTCTCTGCTGAAAGCGCAGTATTACAGGATAACGGTTGACAAGGCATTCCCGACAGCCGGAAAGATGATAAATCTTACGACTCCATATTATGTGGAAGTGAAGACAGACACGGTCGACTCTCACCTTCCGTATTTCGGACGGGCCTATTCCATCCCGTATGGAGGAGGAGACGGACTGAATTTTGAGGAATCTCTCTCGGACTATTCCATGACCAAAGGAAAAAAGGAAAGAAACGAGATAAAATTTTCCGTCAGGACATCTGAAGACACCTTCGACTTCAACATTACCGTATATCCGGAAGGAGAAGCCTATGTGTCAATAATTTCCAATAACCGCCAACCGATAAGTTATACCGGAGAACTCACTGTTCCGGATGATGGCAAAGAAAAGAAATTGTAATTTTTTCAAAAATTTCTGTCAAAAGATTTGGAGGGAAAGAAAAAAGTAGTACCTTTGCAATCCCGTTCGGGAAACGGGGTCTCCGAGAGGGGGCCCGGGAGCCCGGGGGAAGATACAGAGAGTTCATTGACAAGGCTGGAAACAAGAGAAGCAAGCAAGCACAAGACAAGAAAAACGAGACGTCAATTCCTTGGGCCGCAAGGTCCGGGGAGACACGGCCGGGATCGACGGAAAATTAATGAGATTATACAAAGAAGAGTTTGATCCTGGCTCAGGATGAACGCTAGCGGCAGGCTTAACACATGCAAGTCGAGGGGCAGCACGGGGAGCAGCAATGCTTTCTGGTGGCGACCGGCGGAAGGGTGCGTAACGCGTGAGCGACATGCCCGCATCAGGGGGATAACCGGCGGAAACGGCGACTAATACCCCATAAATATGGAGGCTGCA
>CALVDU010000050.1 GCA_944326375.1 uncultured Bacteroidales bacterium
CCGGTGGACATTCGAAAGCGAGCAGCCGAGTCCCGAACGTAACGCTGCGGATTGCCTATTGTGGCACACCGTCACTCAGCCGCCAGGCCTTGATGAAGGTTCCGGCGGCTGACGGATGTTTGAGCAGCACGTGGGCAAGGAGGTAGAGCCTGCTCCAGAAATACCCTCCCGGAAAATTCCTTCTGAAGAAGATGCGGGTTGACTTCTGCACCATGATTTCCCTGCCGATGTTGTCCCACGTGTTCCGGCTGCTTCCACCTCCGAAATGGAAAATTTCAGTCGGAAGCGGCTTTATGGCAATGCCGTGCTTCCAGCATTGCCAGAACAATTCGAGGTCCTCCGAATACAGGAAATAGTCTTCGCACCATCCTCCGACCCTTCGGAAATTCTCTGCTGAAATGATGACGGATGCCCCTCTGAACCAGTATTTTGCCTTGCTGGAGTGAAGATCCCACAATATGAGGTTGCCCAATGAAGGAATCGGCATCCTGCCGTTTTCGAGGCTTCCGTCCCTGTTTGTCAGCGGATTGACATAGACAGCGTCAGGGGCGGCAAGGGCATGCTTATAGTCTTCGGACATGCCTTGCGGCATTTCCGTGTCCGGGTTCAGAAAATGGAAGACTTTTCCTGAGGCTTCGGAAGCAGCCCGATTGTTGGCTTTGGCGAAACCGAGATTGCCTCCCATGTCAATGAAACGGAAGCGTCCGTCACTCCGGAAATCTTCGCACAGCGCCAATGAATTGTCTGAAGACCCGTTGTCTGCCACTATGACTTCGTAGCCCGTATCCAGGCAGGAGCGGATGCTTTCGAGACAGTTCCGCAGCAGTTCCCTTGTGTTGTAGTTGACTATTATTATTGAAATCAGAGGTTTCATGGTTCCTTTCCTGTTGTGCGTATCTGCGTGTCAATCAACTCCCTTGCCTGCAAGACGCCTGTATTCTCCTATCATCGTTTCTACATTGTCTTTCCAGTCATATCGTTCAAGAACTCGTTTGCGCCCTGCTTCGGACAGCCTTTCGCGTTCTTCCGAGTCCCTGACGAGCCTTGCCATAGCCTCTGCAGCGGCCATGAAATCTTCACGGGGCACCATTATTCCCGCCCCTCCGGAAAGTATTTCCCTGAACCCGGCAGCGTCGGATGCTATCACGGGACATCCGCAAGCCATGGCCTCGGCGGCAGCAACTCCGAAACTCTCTTCCCTTGACAGGAACACGGCGGCATCCATACGGGAATACAGTTCAGGCACAGAGTCATGCTCCACGGCCCCTACAAAATCAGTCCTGTCAGAAATTCCGAGTTCTTCCGCAAGGGTTTCCAATTCTTTCCTGTCCTTGCCTTTCCCGGCAATGATGAGCCTCAGGTTCGCTTCATTTCCCAAAATTTTCTCCGTTTCGGCAAATGCTTTCAGCAGCAGGTCGATGCCGTATTTTTCCGAAAGGGTCTTTACCGTACCGAAGACAAACTCACGGTCTTGTCCTTCAGGCGCATTCCGCCGGTGTGTTTCCGGGCGGAATTTTTCCGTGTCCACACCGAAAGGAGTAATTCCGATGTCTCCTTTATAATATTTTTTCGTTTCTTCAGCCATGACCCGGCTTGTGGACAGCACCCTGTCCGCCTTTGCCAGAGTGAATTCGACGGAAAGCCTGTTGATTTCCGAAAGCCGGGGGAATTCGTACACGTCGCTGCCCCATACCGATACTATCAGGGGATGAAATCCCGACAATGCGGCTATCAGTCCGTAACTTGTGGCGTAATGGGCATGCAGGATGTCCGGCTTTTCGCTGCGGAGCAGCTTTTTAAGCGTTTTTAATGCCTTGATATGGTTGGCGACAGGGGCGAATCTCCCTTGCGTCTTGTCCCGCTTGTATGAAAAGAGGTCGAATACATGAAGGCTGATGCCTTTCCGTTCGTAGAAACTTTCATCTGCGGGGGTGATGGAATACAGCACGACACGTATTCCCGCATCAGCCAATGCGGAAGCCCACCTCTTGGTATGAATGTTTCCGGCATCGGAAATCAGAAAAACCTTCATATTTTAACGTAAGTCCGACGAATTTGTTATACTCTGCGCCAGAGGATTCGTCGAACTTCCGTTAAGGATTTCTATGAAATCCGGCTGTCTTAATCCCCAGTCGCTGTGCGACAGCCCCTTATAAGGGGCGTCACCCTCTTTGCTTCTCCCTCTCCGGGAGCCCGTCGCAGACATGCGCCTGCTCCTAATCAGAGTTCGATGCATCGAACTCATGTCATTTTTGCAAAATTTCCGCTAAAGTTATACATATTTTTTATAATTTCGGCGGCGTAAAAATCAGTAAAGGAAATTATTATGGACAAAATCAGAGCAGCCGTGGTCGGCTACGGCAATATCGGGAAATATGTAGTGGAGGCACTTCAGGTATCTCCGGACTTCGAAATAGCAGGAATCATAAGGCGCAACGGGGCTGAAAACTGCCCTGAAGAACTGAAAGCCTACAAGGTCGTAAAAGACGTGAAGGAACTCGACAAGGTAGATGTGGCGATTCTGTGCACCCCTACAAGGAGCGTGGAGAAATATGCCAAGCCTCTGCTTGAAATGGGGATAAATACAGTGGACAGCTTCGACATACATACTGGAATCGTGGATCTCAGGAGAAGCCTTGGGGAAGTTGCACGCAAGCATAATTCAGTTGCGGTAATTTCTGCAGGCTGGGATCCGGGCAGCGACTCCATCGTAAGGACAATGCTTGAGGCAATCGCTCCTAAAGGCATCACATACACCAATTTCGGACCGGGAATGAGCATGGGGCACACTGTCGCTGTAAAGGCTGTGGACGGCGTCAAGGCTGCTCTTTCGATGACAATTCCTACCGGAACCGGTGTGCACAGAAGGATGGTATATATAGAGGTGAAGGACGGCTATGATTTCGATTCTGTAGCGAATGCCATAAAGACGGACCCGTACTTCGTGAATGACGAGACTCATGTGATAAAGGTGGACGATGTGAACAAGCTCATAGACATGGGCCACGGCGTGAACCTTACGAGAAAGGGCGTTTCAGGGCAGACCCAGAACCAGTTGTTCGAGTTCAATATGAGAATCAACAATCCTGCCCTCACTGCACAGGTTCTCGTATGTGCCGCAAGGGCGTCGTTCAGGCAGCAGAGCGGATGCTATACCCTGATTGAAATTCCGGTAATAGATCTTCTTCCGGGCGACAGGGAAGAGCACATCGGACATCTTGTATAGGGAGATTGGTACAAAAATCCGTAATTTTTACGGAAAGCATATTATGAAGAAACGAGCAACAGCCTTGTTTTTGATATTTTCGTGCCTTGCCGGAAAAGGTCTTCATGCACTCGAAACACCGGCGGATTCACTTGAACGCAGCGCATACAACATAGACGAGTCGGTAATTACCGGAACGCGCAACAATACGGATGTCAGGCATCTGTCCCAGACGGTTTCCGTGGTTGACAGGACCACGATCGAGAGGAACATGCAGCCTTCCGTGCTGCCCGTGCTTACGCAGCAGGTGCCGGGTCTCTTTGTCACGTCAAGGGGGCTGATGGGCTATGGCGTATCCGATGGTCATGCCGGAACGATTTCATTGCGCGGATTGAGCGGTGACGCTGCACGCATGATGGTCCTGATAGACGGTCATCCGCAGTATGCCGGGATTTTCGGGCATCCGATAGCGGATGCATACCAGTCGTTGCTGGCGGAGAGGGTTGAGGTGCTCCGCGGACCTGCGTCGGTGCTCTACGGTTCCAATGCGATGGGCGGAGTCGTGAACATAGTCACCCGCAAGATGCAGGAAGACGGTGTCAGAACTGACCTTCATGCAGGCTATGGCTCGTACAATACCGTGGAGACAGAATTGACAAACCGCATACGCAAGGGTCGTTTTTCGAGCGTGATAAGCGGCTCATACAACCGTACGGACGGACATCGTGCCGACATGGGTTTCGAGCAATACGGCGGCTACGCCAAATTGGGCTATGAAATAGCAAGGAACTGGGACATGAGCGCGGATGTCAATGTGACCCATTTCAATGCCTCATATCCCGGACCTGTGTCCGCACCACTCGTGGACGGCGACCAGCGCATAACCCGCGGTATGACCTCATTTGCAGTGAGGAACGACTACGAAAAGACTTCGGGAGCATTCAGTTTCTTCTATAACTGGGGCGACCACTGGATAAACGACGGATATACCCCGAGCCGCGGCGAAGGACCGCAGGATGACAGGTTCAATTCCTATGACGACATGATGGGAATTTCCCTGTACCAGAGCGCACAGTTCTTCAGGGGTAACCGCATAACCGCCGGATTCGACTGGTTCCGCTATGGCGGCAGGGCATGGAGCGAATATGTTTCGGGGGAGAACGTCGGGACAACATCCGAACTCGTGGACAAGTTCGAAAACGAGGTGGCGGGATATGTGGACATAAGGCAGCATTTCGGCAACTGGCTTACCCTCAATGCAGGATTGCGTGTTGATCACCATTCCCGAGTGGGAACCGAATGGGTGCCGCAGGCAGGCGCAGTGTTCCATCTTCCAAAGTCCGTGGAACTGAAGGCTTCGGCCTCAAAGGGTTTCAGATATCCCATTCTCAGGGAAATGTACATGTTCCCTCCCCAGAATCCTGATTTGCAGCCCGAATCGATGTGGAACTATGAAATTTCCGTGATGCAGACCTTGCTGGGCGGCAATCTCAACTATGGGGTAAACATCTTCTATATCGACGGAAAGAACATGATACTGACTCTGCCGAACCCGAACGGCACAGGAATGCTGAACCAGAATTCGGGCAAGATAGACAACGCCGGCGTGGAACTGCAGGTGGGCTGGAGAATCAGCAAGTCGTGGACTGTGGATGCGAACTACAGTTTCCTGCACATGGAGAATCCCGTTCCTGCAGCACCGGAGCACAAACTCTATGTGGGAGGCAACTTCTCATGGGGACGTTGGGATGCTTCGACCGGAGTGCAGTACATCGCCGGTCTTTATGCTTCGACATCTCCGGTGCAGAAAGAAAATTTCGTGCTCTGGAATCTTTCGGGAAGTTTCAGGATTCTCGACTGGCTTTCGGTATGGGTGCGCGGGGAAAACCTGCTTGCGCAGGAATATGAAATCAACGCAGGATATCCTATGCCGCGGGCCACGGTCGTGGGCGGAATCCGCATAAGCCTTTAATGGTTGAGGTCGATTAAAACCCTCTATTTCAGGCGATAGGCTTTTCCGTCCTTGACGAGGCTTCCCTGAGCTACGAGCTGGGATACCGCCCGTGAAAGGGACGGGCGGGCGACCCCGAGGATGAATGCAGTCTCCTGCAGGTTGTCTATCGGTCCGTTGTGTTCCATATAACTTATTATCCTCGAGGAAAGGCTCTGCAGTGCAAATTCGTTGAGCCTGCGGCTCAGGAACATGCTGTGGTCAGATATGACGGTAAGATAATTCCGGAGGACCGCAGTGTCCTGCCGTATTATTGTCATGACGCTTTCCTTCCCGAGAAGCCATAGTTCGCAGTCGGTTGATGCGATCATCGTGACCGGGAATATGCCTTCCGTGCTGAAAATGAATGACGAGGCGAGCACTTCAGGGGCACTGAGGGCGTCAAGGGTAAATTCCTTGCCCTCCTCGCTGACCATCTTCGCATATACGCTTCCGCTGCACAGGACATACAGGAAACGGCAGGCATAACCCTGCATCGCTATTATTTCTCCTTTTTCATATTCCGAATATTTTCCGGGAGAACCGTCCAGTACATTCTCTATGATTTTCCTGTCTCCTCCCCGGAACAGCGGAATGTCGTAAATATCACATTGCATGGCTGTTGTAACAAATGTTACGGATAATGGATTTATATTGGCGTATATTTGCCGCCGTAATCGGTGACCATAAGGTTACAATTATACGCAAATTTAATGAATATGAAAAGAATAACAGCAGCAATAATTGTCATTGCCGCATTTCTCGTTTCCTGTGTGAAGGAGGATGCCGTCGTAGGGCCGGGCATTGTGCCGGGGTCTGGAATTTCGTTCAGGATAGGTTATGCGGACTATGATTCCGAAGGTGTGACGTCTGCCAGGTCAGGCATGGCGCTGCAGTCGGGATATGACAGGGTGGAATATGCCGTCGTGGACGAAAACGGCAGAAAGGTTTCCGGAATAAAGAGCCTTTACGACAGCGAGTCTTCCGAAATACGCATGGAGGCCCTGCAGGAAGGGAATTACAGGATGCTCATTCTCGCAATGAGGGGAGATGCGGATGCGGACGGTGCGGTAATAGGTGAGATAAACGATGTTTCCGACGTGTGGATTTCATTTCCGGAAGATCTCGGGAGGCCGCTTTCGGCAGAGTATTTCCATTCCGTCACCCCTTTTTCAGTCAAGGCGGTGTTTTCCGAAGGGGGCCGGGAGCTTCATGCCGACATCCCTGAAACAATAGAGCAGCGCAGGATGGTTGCAAAGGCGGAATTTTCCCTGAATTTCAGGAATGCTTACCTTTCGTCTGCGACGGAATCTTTCGGGGCGGTACTTTATGCTCCCGAATTTTATACCGAGATGACGGCAGGCGGAGAATATTCCGGCGTGACCGTTGCCGAAGAATATGTGCTGGACCTTTCCGCGTCTTCCGGCAATGTCTTCATGCCGACGGTGGCCGGAAAGACACTCCGCGGCGAAACGGAATATGTAACAAGGGATTACCGCGGCAAAAATGTCAGGAGAACGGGCGCCTTTACTGTGGATGCGCTGCTGCCGAATGTGTCGGTCAGTGTGGTTACCGATGCAGAACATCCTGACGACGACAACGGAACGATGTTTCTCACTGCCGGGTTCTATGACAGCATGAACTATCCGAAGATACTACAGGATGACGAACACTATTCCATATATACGGACAAGGCCCAAAGGCGTTTCAATACTTCCGAGCCGCTCCAGTTGTCCGTCAGCGAAGACGGGAGGCTGAATGCAAGGTTCTATTCTCCGCGGGACCTTTCTGATGTGCTCATAAAGGCGAAAATTCCCGCCGTCGGAGATGAGTATCTGGATCTGGCCTATTTTGACAGGATTCCGGCCTTTGCCGATTTCAGCGAAACTTTGCCGATGCTCGGACGCAGGACATGGTACCGTACCGAATCCGGAGAAATCATTGAACTGCAACAGATGGCTCCGGAGGACCTTTCGGGAATTGTTTTCAAGGTCGAGTCCGGCGATCCGTATTGGAGTAAACTGCAAGGCATAAAGCATGGCTGGACCATAGGTTTTGATCTTTATGGAGGCAATCCGGATGCTTCGGACGGCGGCCCGGCCGGCAACTGGATGGGAATAAGGCCGGTGCACTGCAGGGAAGTCGTGGCGTTTTTCCTTAATTTCACGTACATGATAGACATGGAGGAACATGAGCGTATCCTGATGGAGAACCAGGACAAACTGTACGGCAACGGAGGAAAGGATGACAAGGTTTCCGTAGAGACTGTCCTGAGCCAGATGCGCCAGAACCGTACCATAAATGCGGGACTCGTATATACCGGGAACGGGGTCCTGGGACTTGGGGGCGGCTCGGTTTTCGGGGCGTACCAGGGCGGCTGGTTCCAGCATTACGATTCTGCCTATGCCTGCAGCGTCATGTTCCATGAACTCGGACATGTCATGGGCTACAGCCACAACAGCGCATTCACATACGGGCCATGGGCAGAATCACTGATGAACAATTTTTATGTTGACAATTTGGACAAACTTCCGGTTGACTCGGCTTCATACCTTGGAAGTATGCAGAATCCGAACAAATACAATTGATGCCATGAAAAAGATTTTTACGAAACATATTTTTTTAAGGATGCTTCCGCTTTTTGCGGCAGCAACGGCCCTCCTTGGCGGGTGCTCGGAAAAACATGTTCTATCGGGACCTTCGTCAGTGACGTTGAGGCTCGAAGTTCCGGGATTGGAACGCCGTGCGGATGAGAATGCTGTGGAAAACCTGACCGGGTACATTTTTTCAGACGGGACGCTCAGGGAAACCGTAAGGCCGCAGAACGCCGGAGCAGACGGGCTCTATTCATTCACTCCGGAGAATGCTTCAGGAACATTGTATCTTGTGGCGAACGTGTCCGGCGAGACTCTGTATTCAGTGCTTCCGGGCATGTCCGAATCAGATTTCCTTGCGGTAGAGGAGGACCTTGACGACCTTGTGTCGGACAAGATTGTGATGACTGCCAGGGCGGACATGTCATCTGCGTCGGGTGGCGTATTGCCGGTAAGGATGGTGCGCAGTGCGGCAAGGGTTGACGTCGTGGTGGAGGATAAGGGAGTTACAGTGAAAAAAGTTGTCATGAACGGTGTTGCGGACAGGGGATACATTAATGCCGGACCGAGTGTCCGGACGCCGGAGTCCGCCTCGTTCGTTGCCGTTGCGGAAGAATTCTCTTTGACGAATGCGTCTGCCACGGTATGCTGGCTAGCCGAGCAGAAAAATGATGCCTTGACGGCCGAGGTCACTGTCGAAATTGACGGGATCCGGCATAATCTCCGTGCTGCATTGCCGTCTGAAATCAGGAGAAACAGGCATTATACGATAAGAGTGCATGGAAGCGGCACGTCCTTGTCCGTATCGGTAGGTGCCGAGGACTGGGAGTCCGGGGGTTCTTCAGATTCCGCTCCCGTGCTTAAAGGTCTTGTTGACAAGGAAAATTCCGTTCTTCCGGATGGAGTGGAAGTCAATGCTGCCGGCGATACTGTATTCGTGGGTCATTATGAAACCTCTTTTGAACTTGTCCTTTTGGCCGAACCGGGAGCTTCTGCAGAAGTGGAAGGAAAAGTGGACGGCGTGTCCGTGGAGGTGCTTCCTGTTTCGAGGCATTCTCTTGTACAGGCTGCGTCATTGTCCGTGACCGGCATAACCAGGCTTCCGGGACGTCCGGAAGAGAAGATCCATGTCGAAATCTATGAAGGCAATACGTATTCCGGAAGGATAGTGATCGTATTCCGCCCCAATCCTGCCGAATTTTCGGGGATGCTTGTCCTTGACGGCGAGGGAGTGTGCGATTTAGGCAGATATGTCGACGGCGAACTTGGTGTGGTGAGCCTTCCGTCAGGAATGGTACTTTCCCTTGATTTCGACAAGGAGGAATCGAAGTGGATGAAAGTCGAGGAGAGTGTGTCGGAAGACGGCAAACGTACTCTGTACACGGTGTTTGCAGGGTGGAAACCGAATGATCCAAAGGCCGACGGACGTGTCCAGGAAGGCAGAATTGTCATATCGGAGGAAAACGGGAAAAATGCGGAATCATATCCTGTGCGGCGTCGCAACTGGGGACTTCCGGTCGTGGAAATAGCCGGGACATGGTGGACAAAGTACAACCTGAGGGGCAATGTGAAGGAGTTTTCGGACCAGATCACGGTAGACAAGGATCCGGCGGCAGACGGAGATTTGCTCGCATTCCTTTCGGCGGCGGACGAGTCCATGCTGCTGGAACTTATGGGAGACCAGTATCAGGCAGGAAATATTCAGGGGCTGCCTTTGCGGCATGACGGCACTTCTTTTTATTATGAAGGGATGCAGGCTTATGCGGAGAATTTCGGACTGCTCTCTCCGGATCAGATGGCTCCGGACGGTTACAGGATACCGGATTACGAGAATTTTGCCTTCCTTACGGCAAACGACAACTTCAATCTCGGTGATGCCGGGAGCCGGCAATACGAGAACAGGTACGGACAAACTCTCGGCATAACCATAGAGGAAAGGACAGTGGATTTTCTCGGACACCGGTACGGCAATGTGTCTTTCTATGATTTCGAATACGGAGGCAATCATTGGGTCCTGTACGGTCTCGGTCACCAGTGGAGCACTACGCCCGGAAATGTGGCGGTAAGGACGCTTCTTCTTGCCACATACGGAAGTGCCGGAAACTCATGGGAACTGAACGGGATGCAGTCCGGTGAAAACAGGCTTAGGTTTGCCGCCAACAATACCACGAAGACAAGGATGATAAGATGCATAAAGTCTCCTGTAGAATATATTTATGATTGAATCCCGGCCTGCGGACCGGTCTAATTTGAAGTAAGAACGATGAAATTTAACTTGTTGAATTTCATCGAACACCGCTGAGGAGCAGACGATTGGTCTGCGACGGGCTCCCGGAGAGGGAGCGGTGAGGGTGACGCCCCTTAGCAAGGGGCTGTTGCGAAGCAACTGGGGATTAAGACAAATGGATTTCGTAGAAATCCTTAACGGCGGTTCGACGAATCCCTGGTGCAGAGTATAATAAATTCGTCGAACTGGCGTTAATTTTAATGACATGAAAAGAATATCTGATATTTCAATACTTTTAGCGGCTGCTCTGACACTTGCCTGCGCCAAGATTGAGACCGGTGCAGATCAGGGAACGCCGGCCGGAGACAACAGCGTTTCGGTAGATGCCGGAGCCGGTGACATGGAGAGCGGGGATGTTTCTGATGCGTATCCGTATTTCGGGGACACGCTTGTCGTGGATATGGCTGGATCTTCCTTGCCGGCAGGGGCCGTAGTCTCGGATGACGGCAGAAATGTGGTGCTTTCCCATCTGCCGGCGGATTTTGTCCTGGCCGTGTCCGGAGACGAGGAACTTGAATTGCAGCAGCCGGACAATCATCTTCTTTCGGCGGAGCCTGTGGCGGGAGAAATCAACAGGTTCAGGATCAGGAAAGGACTGTATGCTCCGAATGTGCCGGCGGAAACGGCTGTGCTGGAATTCCGCCGCAAGGGACTTTCCAATGTTTATCCTGAGGATGCCATAACTCTGGAGTTGTCTGCCAATCCGGTTGTGGTCAGAGGAGAAATGAATTTCGATACGGACGGCAATGTCTATGATTTCGGCAGATATGTCGACAATGAACTGGGTGTCTTTGTCATCCCTGAAGGGAAAGGGTTGTCTGTCGAGTTTTCGTCAGGGGAGGACCCGTGGGTAAAACTTGTGCAGTCGGAGTCAGGAGCATGGAGGGTCCTCGGAGGCTGGCGTCCTAATGATCCCGGGGCGGATGGCAGAAGCCAGGCTGCAACGATAGTTGTAAGCAATTCCGACGGTACGGACAGGGAAGAATATACTGTCGTCAGGAGGAATTACGGGCTTCCCGTGACATGGATGCACGGAGTATGGTGGTGCAAGTACAACGCCATGGGCAATTCCATGGACTTTGATGACCAGATACTTGTGCCGGAAGATCCCGCTGCTGTGGCTGGACAGACTTTGTTTGAATATCTTACTTCATGTTCTCCTGAGGAATATGCAGCATTGTGGGGATGGGCATATCAGGGAGACAGCGGACAAGGCATGCGTGTCGTGGAAAGCGACGGCATGGCGGTGATGGACGGTTTCAGCATGAATGTGCCGGCGCACATCAACAAGTTGCCTGCGGGGGCTCTTGCTCCGGATGGTTATGAATTGCCTTCGATGGAGGAATTCAACAGGATTTTCGACGCTACGGACTATATATGGATGATGTGGAACGGGACACATACGCTGAAAACCCCGTGGGAGGGTTCCGACAAGGTCCAGCGTGAGCAGCGGCGCAAAAACGGGATTGCCGTGGGTTCTCTGACTCTGGATGACCTGATATACATCAGGATGTGGTCTCCATCTTCCCCGGAACATGAGCCTATTGTTTGGTATGGCCCTGGTGCACAGTGGAATACTACCGATGGTATACGCCATGCGAACCATTATAACAATATCCTGTTCGGGGTGTATTCTCCGGAAGGTTCAGGCTGGTACATGGCTGGAGGAATGAGCAATCTGTACATGCACAAGAACGGGGCAGGGACACGAGATACGCGCATCCTGCGCTTCAAGAAGTCGGATGTTGAATATATTTATTGAGAAAGGAGTCTGTCTATACAGATGGGTCAAGCCTTTCGAAGAAAGGCGTTGAGGGTGGCGCAAAAGGAACTTTTGAGTTACCCTCTTTTCCATTCGCTGACGGTGCGGGTTGCGGAGTCGAAGTTTATTCCGACTTTCACGAGTTTGCGGCCGTCACAGGTGTATGGTACAAGATATCCCTTGCTGTCAATCTGTTTCAATGCCTCGTCGGCAGAGCCGTCCAGTTTCAGTTCAAAGACATAGATGTGCGTCTCTGTCTTGATTACAATGTCTGCCCTGCCAACTGCACTTTTGACCTCGCTTTCGACATAAAGGCCCGTCATTGAGAACAGAAGATAGAAGAGGGTATGGAAATGTTTTTCTGTCTTGTTGTTGAGTTCGTAAGGGATTGAGGCGAAGAAGGTCGTGATGCGTTGCATGCAACTTTCAAGGTCGTTCCTGCGCAGGTCCTTCACTACTCCTGTTATCAATGCGTTCCTTGCCAGGTTAGGGTCTTGGACATAGTACGGTATCAAAGAAGCGATAAAACCGAGGCGAACTTCATCGTTAGGGTATGCCAGAGTGTATTCCGCATATTCCGGGTTATAGTCCCGAATGGTGAGGTATCCGCTCTGATACAGCACCGGAATAGGGTTTGTGACCGTCTCTGTGGGGGCATCGAACTGCTCCGCCGATGCTGTCATGCCGTCGAGGGATTCGAGATCGAAGTCGTATTTCTTCAGCAGGTCAATCAGATATGTCGGAGTCCCCGATGAGAACCAGTATTTGTTGTACTCTTTGTCATTCAGGGCATTAAGTAAACTGAACGGATTGTATATGTCCTCACAGTTGGGACTGAAGTGATATCCGTCATACAACCTTTTGAGTTTTTCGCATGCCTGTTCGTATGTCTGTCCGTTGTGTTCTGCGAGAGCCTCCACATCCGGCTTCAGTTGGGTGGCAAGTTCGGAAGCCGTGATTCCGCATATTGCGCTGAAACGATCTTTCATGCTGATGTTCTGCAGACTGTTGAGTTCGCTGAATATGCTTACCTGGCTGAATTTGCTGATTCCGGTAATGAATACGAACTTCAGCATGGCGTCGCTCATCTTCACGACGCTGTAGAAACTGCGGAGCATGTTCCTCAGGTTGTTCTGCAGTTCAGGGTCTGAAGCGCTGTCGAGCAGAGGGGCATCGTACTCGTCCACGAGGAAGACGACCTGCCGTCCTGTCTTTTCGTATGCCCGGCGGATTATTCCCTGGAATCGTTCCGCAGGGGTCTTTTCAGCCGGATTGCTGCCGTATTTTTCTTCCCAGCGGCCAAGCCAGATGCGGAACTGTCCTTCAAGGTCTTCAATTCTCAAATACTTTGTCCCGCTGAAATCGAAGTGGAGGACAGGATATTCGATCCATTCCTTTTCGAGTCTTGCGATCGCCAGTCCGTCGAAGAGTTCCTTCTTCCCGGAGAAATATGCTTCCAGCGTTGTTATGAGTAGGCTTTTTCCGAATCTGCGGGGTCTGCTGAGGAAATATATTTTGTCAGAAGTCACAAGGTCATAAATCATGGCAGTCTTGTCAATATAGATACAATCCCGCCTGATAACTTCACTGAATGTCTGTATCCCAATCGGATATCTTTTCCTTTTTGCCTGTTCCATGTCGCATCTGTCTATTTCACAAAGATATAAAGAAGTCGAGAGCAAAGCAAGACATATTTCAGAACTGAAGAAAAGTCTTCCATGAGGAGCAGGATTCAGCCTGGATTTCAGCCGGATCGGGCAAATTGACAAAAAAGTCAATTCCTGTCCATGATTCGAGGGAATCGACAGGTACGGCATATTCCGTATATGAATGACCTTTGAGGTCGGCATGAGGAAGCCAGAACCCGATTGCCTCGCCCCTGACAGGAACTCCGTCGGCATTTCTGATGACTTTCAGGACTGCTTTCCAGTAATAATTCGGGAC
>CALVDU010000051.1 GCA_944326375.1 uncultured Bacteroidales bacterium
AGGCAGGTCATCCTGGGGCACAATTGGCCATTGGATATATGTATTATGAAGGCAGAGGTGTAGAAGCCGACCTTGAAAAGGCAGTCTATTGGTTTAGTAAGGGGGCTGCACAAGGTGAAGAAAGATGCAAGATGTGGTTGAATAAGATTTCACCGGAGAGCAGAAGATAATCCTGAATTCTGCGCCCCACTGGGAGTTGTTGAACGACTCAATGGCCTCGTAGGCTGGACGTTGGCAGAGTGAATTATAATTTCATCAATTCTGCAATGAATTTATCTATGCCTTTGGTCGCAGTGTCCTGAATCTGAATGTAATTGTCGGGAAGCCGGTCTGACAGATCGGCTATGTTGATGCTGAATTTCGGGACAGAATGATGCGGATATTTCACAATCAATGATGCCGGACTTACCCGTAATGAAGTTCCTATTGCCACAAAAATGTCTGCGTCCCGTGCAATTAAAACAAAGTAGGTTCACTTGAATCATCCAGTTCATTGACAATATTGCAGTTAGGTTTACAGAACAGGGTCTTGAGTCCGACGGTGTCTGTAAGAGAGATACTTACAAACGTCCTTTTTAAAGAGCCCTGTCATCGCTATGATGTGCGACGGCGGCTTTTCAGAAAGCTGGTATTGTAACATTTTTCAGTTCAAGTCAAGCCATCCTTTATAAGGAGTGCAGATACGGCATGGAATACCGCATAATACAATCTGTTGGCAACGACATCCCAAAAATCCATTGATGCATTGCCTTCAGCCTGTTTCAAGCAGGAACAAGCCCTTTCATATTCCAGATTCGCCATTATCTGGCATTCGGTTTCTTGCAGTTTCATGCCAACACTATTCCGTCATGTTCAACATTCTTGTAGAATGGAGTGAACGACATCTTCCTCCAGTTCTCCTTTGTATATATAATGGGGCTTATCAGCTCTCCGACATCCCAACTCAACGCCCGAAACGGATATGCCACCTCATTGCGGTCTTTCATTTCTATCTCTGGCTTGTCCAGAAGTATCAGCAAGTCCCAGTCGGAATCTTCCGTTGCTTCATTCCTTGCCCGTGAGCCAAACAGAATCAACTGTCCTCATTTGGGGAGCACTTCTTTGGCTATACGCTTGATTTCCTTTAGTATGTCATTTGACTTCATAATTCCATGGCTTATATGGCAAATATAGCATTTTTATCTGTAAACAAGTATCGCCAATGGCTTTCTTGTTTCCAACTCAATTTCGCACCTTATCCTTGCTCTCTACCTTGAACTGGGTTATCTGCTCCCGATACTGCTTGGACTTGCGTTCGATTACAGCAAGAATGGCATCACGGTCTGGGCAGTTTCGTTTCGGTGAGTTCTTCTTGAAGTCCCAGAATCGTTCCTCGACAGACATTCCGAGGGAAAGTACCGTCCCTTAATGCACGAACTTTGTGGCAAATTGCTACTACTGAAGTGTTTAGCATGATGCTTGATTTTCAGTGAATTTTAAGAGTAGCGGGTCGCAGGATGTTTCAGTCGCCGGCAAGCCGGCTCCTTCTGAAGCCTGCGGGTGTCTAAAGAAAACAGTTTTATTGTCTGGTGGAGTTTCGTGAAGGCAACAAAAAAGCACCTCAGTCTGAAGTGCTTTCTTGTAGCGGGTCGCAGGATTGAACTGCGGACCTCATGATTATGAATCATGCGCTCTAACCAGCTGAGCTAACCCGCCATTATTTTGTTGAGATAGAAGGACTCGAACCCTCACTGACAGAGCCAGAATCTGTAGTGCTACCATTACACCATATCTCAATGTATGTCCCAATCAGCATGCGGCTCATGTTTTGGGACTGCAAAGGTACAAACCTTTTTGAAAAAAGCAATACGAAATCTCAAAATATTTATTGGATGCGACGTTATCTGCACAACAACACGACCGCATAAGCCTCACAGCCCTCGCCGCGGCCCACGAAACCGAGCCTCTCCGTGGTTGTTGCCTTGACCGAAACCGCATCTGCGGGAATTCCCATCACCCCGGCGAGAGTCTCCCTCATCCTGACGATGTAGGGAGCAAGTTTCGGGCGTTGCATTGCAATCGTGATGTCGGCATTCCCGACCCTGTATCCTTTCTCCGAGACGAGGGCCATTGTCCGGGAGAGCAGAATCTTGCTGTCGATTCCCTTGTATTCGTCTGAATTGTCCGGGAAATGCTGTCCGATGTCACCGAGGGCAAGTGCACCCAAAATTGCGTCGCAGAGGGCGTGGATTGCCACATCCCCGTCCGAATGCGCCACGCATCCGAATGTGCATTCAATCCTGACTCCTCCGAGCCAAAGCGGAAGACCTTCCGCCAATGCGTGGACATCATAGCCGTTGCCTATCCGTATGTCTGTCATGCCGTAAAATTCATATTTGCGTAAAGGTAACATTTTCTGCCGATAAAATAGTATCTTTGTCTTTTGATAGAGATTTATATCGGACATATATGGGATTCAATTTTAGTTTTTTCGGCACACAGGAACACAGGGTGTTCAACTACAGGCCGAGATATTACGATCCGGAAAAGGAGGCTCTGAAAGAAAAGTTCGGGCATGTGGACGGAACGAAATCCGGAGACAGTTACAGCCCCGGAACCTACATCAAGGGCAGTTTCAGAGGCGGCAACTATCAGAAGACAAAAGTCTCTAACCGCAACCAGCTGATCATAGGCCTTGTGGGGCTTGTGCTGTTTTTTGTCGCATTGGTATTTGTCGCAAAAATATTTTCATTGCTCTGGTAGAGCCTTGCTTGGAGGGAAGGAATGGACATAAGGATACTGCCCGGAAATATAGCGAACATGATCGCAGCGGGGGAGGTGGTGCAGAGACCGGCTTCTGTGGTCAAGGAATTGATGGAAAACGCCGTGGATGCGGGAGCAGGGACAATTTCCGTTGCCATTTCCGATGCCGGGAAGACCCTGATACAGGTAATCGACGACGGGTGCGGAATGTCTCCTGACGAGGCAGTCCTGTGTTTCGAACGGCATGCCACTTCGAAAATCGCCACTGCAGAGGATCTTATGGACATTACGACCTTCGGTTTCAGAGGGGAGGCTCTCGCTTCCATCGCGGCTGTCGCCGAAGTTACGCTCAAGACGCGGCGGGAACAGGATGAGACGGGGTGCGAAGTGGTGTTCGCCTCATCGGAACATCTGTCAACAAGGGAGGTTTCAGTTCCTGTCGGGGCGAATTTCGCTGTCCGCAACCTGTTCTACAACGTCCCGGCCCGGCGCAAGTTCCTTAAATCCGACAATGTGGAAATGAAGCACATAGTGTCCGAGTTCGTCAGGGTGGCCCTCACAAGGCCTGGACTGAACTTCACTTTGCTCCACAACGGGAAGGAAATCTATGTCCTGAAAAAGGCCAATTCCTTGAAATTCAGAATACAGGATATTTTCGGAAGTCAGGTCGTGAATGAAATTGTGGACTTGCATGCGGACACGTCAGTTGTAAGGGTGTCCGGGTATGTCGGCCGTCCCGATTCCGCGAAGAAGAGCCAGACCAACCAGTATTTTTTCGTCAACGGGCGTTATTTCAGAAGCGCATATCTGCACAAGTCCGTGATGAAGGCTTACGAACACCTTATACCAGAAGGAGCGGCGCCGTCATATTTCATCTGGCTGGAAGTTGACCCGCACACGATGGACGTGAACATACATCCTACAAAGACGGAAATCAAGTTCGAGGATGACAGCGTAATATTCCAGATAATATATGCGGGAGTCAAGGAAGCCCTCGGCAAAAATTCCTTCGGCGATGCCATAGACTTCGACAGGGAAGGTGCGCCGGAAATACCTGTCTTGAGCAGGAAATATCAGGAAACGCACAGTTTTGCCGAACCGGTGATAACATCCGACCCTACATACAATCCTTTTGACAACGACGGCTTCCCGTCGGAAATCTCTCCATACTCCAATCCTGCCGCCCTGTCCGGCCTGGAGACATCGGATGCCGGGATCTTTCCGGGTGCCGTTTCTGCATGCGGAGACCGCTCCGGAGGACAGCCGTACGGAGGCTTTGCCGACAGACGGGATGATTATGGCAAATTGTTCGAAGAGAAGATGCTCCCGTCATCGCAGATGCTGATTTACAAGGGGAAATATATATTGATTTCAGCAAAGTCCGGCATTATGGCCATACACATACGCAGGGCGAGGGAGCGTATCTTCTATGAACAGTATCTGAAGGCCATTTCGATGAACGGGCATTTCAGCCAGAGTTCGCTTTTCCCGGTCACGGTGCATGTGGGGGCGGACAATGTCTTCATATTCAGGGAATACTCTGCCATGCTGTTGTCTCTCGGCTTCAGAATCGAGGAGGAGCCGGACAATGTGTCGGTGACAGTGAGTGCTCTTCCGGAAGGTTATTCGGCAGAACCGGCACAGGTGGAGAAAATGGTTTTCGATCTTGTCGCCGCCTTGTCCGACAGCCGGGAACTGGTCGGAGAAAACATGCATTCGTCGCTTGCATCCCGTTTCGCTATTATCGGAGCCTTGAACGCGTCACCGATAAGGAATTCGATTGAGGCGCAGAAATTGATTGATGACCTGTTCTCATGCGAAAATTCTGAAATTACCATGTCCGGCAAGAAAACGATTGTCCTGATGCCGGAAGATGACATTGACAACAAGTTTAACTGACAAACCAAAGAGACGAAATGAATTATTCTTACAATAGGGGAGGAGGCATAATGAGCACTGCTCCTGTGACAATGAACATCATAATCATAAATGTTCTTGTCTGGATAATGAAGGAACTGAACCCGGAATTCATGATACAGAATTTCGCCCTTTTTTATCCGACTTCTCCGTTTTTCAGGATATGGCAGCCGATTACGCACATGTTCATGCACGGGGATTTCTGGCATATCTTCTTCAACATGTACACCTTGTTCATCTTCGGTTCCGTGCTGGAAAGGGTGTGGGGACAGAAAAAGTTTCTGCTGTTCTATTTCGTGACGGGGCTGGGAGCGGCATTGCTGCATACCGGAGTCCAGTTCATTCAGGCGCAATATTATTTGGCAAATATAGATTCGGCGGCTGCGCAGCAGGCATATATGATGCTGAAGCATATTCCGACCGTCGGCGCATCCGGTGCAATCTATGGCCTGCTTCTGGGTTACGGAATGCTGTTCCCGGATTCGGTGCTTACGCTTCTGTTTCCTCCTGTTTCGCTGAAAGCCAAATGGTTCGTCCTGATATTCGCAGCGATAGAACTCCTTACGGGCATATTCAGCAAAGGCGGAAGCATAGCGCACTTTGCCCATCTCGGCGGCATGCTCTTCGGATGGCTTATGATTCTGTATTGGAAAAAACATAACAGGATGTATTGACATGAGCCGGACATTTCTCGGAGGACTTACCAACAGGGTACTGATGACGATTGCGGCCGCATGTCTTGTGCTGTCGTTCCTGTCGTCGTTCATCAATCCTGCCGAGGCCTGGTTTCTGATGCTTCCGGGACTGCTTTTTGTCCCGTTGGCTCTGCTCAACCTTTTTCTTCTGGTCTGGGCCGTTTTCCGCCGGTCGAAGGCCTTTGTGATTCCTTTGGTCGCCCTGTTGCCGACCATGCTTTTCCTCGGCAGGTATTTCCGGTTTTCATCCGGTGCGGCCGACGGTGAGGGCGGAGTTCCTGTGCGCATAGTTTCCTATAATGTAGGCAGATTTGCCATGCAGCCGGAGAGGTCCGGAATAAGGGACAGGAAGGCGTGCGCTGATTCCGTGTTCAGTTTTCTTGACGACTGCGATGCGGACATAATATGCCTGCAGGAATATTGTACGGACGACAACACTTCTGTCCGCAAGGAACTTTCCGGCAGATTCCCGGGATATTCCATCGAGTATTACATGTATTCCGGGAGGGCCGGACATTTCGGCAATGTGATCCTTAGCAGGTTCCCGATAGCGGACAAGGGTGTGCTGAAATTCGACAAGAGCGCAAATCTTGCTGTCTATGCGGATATAGTCGGGAAACATGGCAGATTCCGTATATACAACTGTCATTTTGAGAGTTACAACATATCGTTGCCAGGGATTGTGAAATCTGTGGAAGAAAGGCGGAATGACGTTTTTCGGGAGACCGAAGAAAAAATGAAGCGCTCGTTGTCACGCAGGCCGCGCCAGGTGGAGCAGGTCATGGGCCATATCGCTTCCTGTGCCTATGAGACTGTCCTTTGCGGGGATTTCAACGACAATCCCACATCCTATACTTACCAGAGGCTTATAAAAGGGCATGACGATACATTCTGTCGAGCCGGCAAGGGATTCGGGGCAACATATGCGGCTTTGTGGCCTTTGCTGAGGATAGACTATATTTTCATGCCTGACGGCAGCGGGACCTGTTCGCACAAGACGCCCAAGATCAGATTTTCCGACCATTACCCTGTAATTGCGGATGTCTGTTTCCCGGACGGTGAGGGCGGGCATCGGGACACCAGGACAAAAGAAAAATAACAAGAAACAGTTTCTGAATATCATGGAAGAAAGACAGATAATTTCCGAAGCTACGGAAGTGATGAAAAAAGGAGGGGTCATCCTGTATCCGACCGACACCGTTTGGGGACTCGGTTGCGATGCGACCGATCCTGTGGCTGTTGCCAAAATCTATGCGCTCAAAAGGCGTTCCGACAGCAAATCGCTCGTACTTCTCGCAAGTGACATGGACATGATTGCCAAGTACATAAAGGAAATCCCCGAAATGGCTGAACAACTTGTGGAAGTAAATGACAGCCCGATGACGATAGTCTATCCGGGGGCGTATGCCGCTGCCGAGGGGGAAGCTCAGGACACTTCGAGGCTTGCCCATAATGTGGTTGCGGAGGACGGTTCCGTTGGCATAAGGATTCCGATGATGGATTTCTGCAGAAATCTGGCAAGACGTCTTGGACGGCCTCTCGTTTCGACTTCGGCGAACATTTCCGGAGAGCCTACACCAAAGAGTTTCAAGGACATACCGCAGCAGATAAAGGATGCTGCCGATTACATTGTGGAGCCGTCGCTCGAAAAGGGGGCAACGGGAAAGTCTTCATCGATTATCAAGGTGGGGCTTGATTCCACGATAGAAATCATAAGGAAATAGTTTCCCGCCGGTTACAGCATGAAATGCGAATAGACGGCATTTACGGCTGCGAGGGCAGCCGTTTCGGTGCGCAGCCTTGAAGGTCCGAGGTGGACAGGAATATAGCCGTTCTCCATTGCGAGGGCGGCTTCTTCTTTTGAAAAATCGCCTTCCGGGCCTATCATTACCGTAATGTCCTTGCATCCTTCGGACATGTCTTTGAGGGCTTCCTTGATTGATGTGCGCGGGTGGTTTTCGTCCTCGAAACAATATGCCATAAGTTTGAGGACTTTGCCGTCCTTGTCTTTCGTTCTGTCGGCATCCCGTGCGATGAAGTCTTTTACGGTCACGATATCTTCCACGGAAGGGATACTGCCTTTAAGGGATTGCTTGGCTGCAGAAACGAGGATTTTTTCGATTCTTGCCGGCTTGAAAATCCGCCTTTCGGAGTGTTCCCCGACGACCGGCACTATTGTGTCGACTCCTATTTCGCAGGCTTTTTCGGCGAACCACTCGTATCTGTCGGTGTTCTTTGTGGGACATACGGCCATTGTCAGCCGGTACGGATGTGTGCCCCAGTTTTCTTCACGTCCGATGATTTCGGCTGATGCCCCGTCAGTGTTGTCGGAAGTGAGGATGCAGCGGTACAGGCAGCCGTTTCCGTCGATAACGTTGATTTCGTCTCCTTTCCTGTGCCTGAGGACGCGTATGCAGTGTCTGGATTCTTCTTCGTCAAGGAGCAGTGAGCCGTCCTCTATGTTTCGTGAAATGAATATTTCCATTGCCTGTGGTTTTGTGCGCTTCCGCTGATTTGACGCTCCAAAGATAGAAACTTTTTCGTACCTTGCCGCACAAAACGGATTTGCCGCATACGCATATTTATTATGTATATAGGACTATTATCAGACACACACGGCGTCTTCGACGCTCCATTCCGGGATTTTCTTGCTCCAGTTGACGAGATATGGCATGCCGGCGATTTCGGCAATCTTGCCACGGCAGAAGCCATTGCCGCATTCAAGCCTCTGAAAGCCGTTTACGGGAATTGCGACGGATATGACATACGGCTTGAATATCCTCAATACCAGTTGTTTGAATGTTCCGGAGCAAAGGTGCTCATGACCCATATCGGCGGATATCCTGGACGTTATGACCCTCGTGCAAGGGCTCTCATCGACGAGCACCGTCCCGACATCTTCGTGTGCGGACATTCCCATATCCTCAAGGTGGTCAATGACTTCAAGCGCAATATGCTCGTAATCAATCCTGGAGCAGCCGGCATACAGGGTTTTCATGTCGTGCGGACGGCGTTGAGGTTTCATGTGGAGGAGGGGAGTGTGAAGGATATGGAAGTCTTCGAACTCGACCGCCCTTCGGGACATAATATCGGATAATCTGCTGCATTGTGCTGAGGCCTCGGACCGTCATCCCGACCGCAGCGAACTAAGGGTTTTCTCAAAATCTATTGCGCTTTCTTTGTGATTTGGATTATGAATTCTCTGGTATAAAATCAAGTGAAGGCAAATCTCTGTCATCCAGTTTGTCGAAGTCGGACTTAAACAGGCGGTCTTGAATGACACGATACTTTTCAAATTCGGTTTCAGCAAACTCTTTGGCGTATTCAGCCGTGACCTTTCCGGCATCGGAAAGAATCGGCCTGTCCGTTACGTCCAAGAATTTATCTATTCGTTTAGCCCAATCCTCCATTGTCATCGGGATATGGCGTTTCGCCATATCTTCAGCTATATCAAGAAAGCTGTTGACGATGCGTCCCATTGCCTCCAATTCATTTTCTTTGAGGTAATTCTTGGCAACGCTTACATCCGGCTTTACTATTTTACCGTCGGGAGCATTCTCCCAGGTGGTCAAGCCCATGTGTTCTTTCTGTGCATCTGCACGGTCAATTATCAATTCCGCAGCAGTATGTCCATGTACCGCATAGTGCATTTTGTTCTGCACTTTTCCATCCGCTTTTTATCTATGACATATCCACGGATTGCAAACTGACGTAGAACGTATGTACACCATTGGCGGAATTGCGTGGCACGAACGGAATTGACCCGGTAGCCAACGGATATGATGGCATCAAGATTATAGAATGTGGTAACTCTGGTTACCTCTCTTTCCCCTTCTTTTTGAACTACCGAAATTTTCTCGGTAGTTGCCTCTTTATCCAGTTCGTTAGAGCTGAATATATTTTTCAGATGAACTCCAATGTTATCGGTTGAGCAGTCAAACAATGAAGCCATTGCTTTTTGGGTTGCCCATATAGTTTCATCCTTATATAACACTTGAATCCCGTCTTCCTTACCTTCAGCTATAAAGGTAAGAAACTCCGCCGTGCTGTTTCGTATTTCAAGATTCTTTGCCACGATTCCTTTGGTTATCAATAATCACAAATACAAAGGTATAGAAAATCTCCAAGAAATTTTTAAGGACTTTATCGTATAAATATCTACACCGTTTTCAAGAAGCAACGAAGCGTAACTACCTACCATTGGGAGGACTGCTTTGCCTGTCGGCAGCGGAATGGGAAACGAGACCGTTGTCAGGTCGAGCGGCATTCCGCTGCCATTTGTCATCCCGACCTGCTCATTCAACACGCAGATGCTTCGACTAAGTTCAGCATGACTCGCTGCGTCCAAACGGCGGAGCGGAAGAACGGGTAAGATGCAAGGCGTGCAAGGCGAGGACTTCGGAGCATACTGGCGTATGTGAGAAGTCCGAGTCCGCAGCACAACGCAGCAGATTGCCCGTTATGCCGCTCCGAACGGGAAGAGGAGAGGCAGGACAATTATCATCACTATCCCCATTATAATCTGCAGCGGCAACCCCACCTTGATATAGTCCATAAACGTGTACTGCCCCGCCGGCATCACCAGCGTATTCGGCGGAGTCGAGAACGGCGAAGCAAAGCACATGCTTGCAGCCACGGTCACTGCAAACAGGAACGGTACAGGGCTTACGCCCAGTTGTACTGCGCTCTGCAGGGCAATGGGTGCCATTAGCACGGCAGTTACAGTATTGCTTATGAACATTGTCATAAGCGACGAAGTGAAATATATTCCGGCAAGCAGTGCAATCGGACCGAATTCCCCGAGCCCGGACACCAATGCTCCGGAAATGTAGTTGGAGACACCTGTCTTTTCAAGGGCGGTGGACATGGGCAGCATGGCGGCAAACAACACAATGGTTTCCCAATTGATGGTCTTGTATGCCGCTTCAACGTTCCTGAAGCACCCTGTGAGCACCATCAGGATGCCGGCAATCATTACGGCAGTGACAGGGGCCACCGGAATGAAGTTGAATACCATCATCGCCACCATGAGTATCATTATGATGGCGGCCACAGGTGCCTTGTAGTCAAGAGTGACTTTGGATGCTTCTTCAAGAGGCTGCCCCAGAACGACCCATTCCGTATCTTCCTTGCTCAGTCTTGCTATGTCGGCCCATGCTCCCTGGACGAGGAGCACATCCCCGCTGTGCATTTTCACATCCCCCAATTCATTCAGGATGTATTCCTTTTTCCGGCGTATGCCGAGCACATTAACGTTGAACTTGTCCCTGAATCCGGCTTCCTTCACGGTCTGGTTTATCATGCTTGAAGACGGCATGAGCACGATTTCGGCAATTCCGATGTCGTAGAATGCCAACGTGTCGCCGGACTGCGAAGCCAGTTCCGTGGAATGCCCGTCGAGCAGTTCCATTCCGTAGTCATCCCTGAACCTTGCCACATCCTCTGCGTTTCCGTTGATATAGAGTACGTCGTCTTCACGGATTACCGTGTCCGGAGATGCAAGTTTCTGGGTGACGGTCTTGAGAAAACGGTGCTGTGCCGTTTCCCCTCGCCTGACTTCGAGGATGTTGAGCCCGTATTTGCGTCTGAGGTCGAGTTCAAGCACCGTCTGTCCTGCAATTTTTGAACTTTTGGAAGCCTTGAGCCTGAACAGGTTGTCCGAAAGGCTGTATTCGTTTACAAGTTGGCTGAGCGATTTCCCCCGGACAACCTTGTCGTTTTTCTTCTCCTTTTTGGAAAGGAATATTTTGGACAGGGGCAGAAGCACGATGATGCCAGTCGCAAGACATATCAGACCCACCGGTAGGAACGAGAAGAACGAGAGTTCTTCGAATCCGGCGCTTGTCAGAGTGTCCTGTATCACGAGGTTCGGCGGCGTTCCTATCAGGGTCATCATTCCACCCATGCTGCTTGCGAAGGCGAGCGGCATGAGCAGACGGCTCGGGCTTATTCCTGCATTGTGTGCAAGGCTGACGACAATCGGAAGCATGAGTGCGACCGTTCCCGTGTTGCTTACGAATGCCCCGATTCCACCCGTCACGAGCATCACGAGCAGAAAGAGCTTCAGTTCGTTCTTCCCTGCGAGCTTGAGGATTTTGGAGCTTATCATCTTTGCCAGTCCCGTCTGGAAAATGGCACCGCCAACCACGAATAGCCCGATCATCATTATCACGACCTGGTTGGAGAATCCGGCGAGAGCCTCTTCCGGAGTCAGAATCTGGAATATCAGCAGTGAAATGAGGGCGCAGAGCGCAACAATGTCCGAACGGAACTTTCCCGACACGAAGAATGCCGATGCTATGAGCAATATTATCAGGGTTATAACCATACCGTCTCCTATATTCAAAACAGACATTAAAAATAGAAAAATATTTTGAAAAATTCAGTGTTTTTTTCTTGCATAAAATTTCTTTGTCCTATATTTTTGGGCATATTTCAGGAATTTTATGGCACAGAAAACCAAAAGCGTGTGGTTCTGCTCGTCGTGCGGCAATGAAAGCCCGAAATGGCTCGGACGCTGCCCGGCATGCGGAGAATGGAATACTATGGTGGAGGAAAAGGTTGCGACGGGGGCAAAGAGCAGCCGTCAGGCATTTTCTGTCCCGGGAAATTCGGGCAAGCCCATGCCCCTTTCGGAAATCGACACGGTCTCCGAGAGCAGGATTTCCCTTGCGAATGCGGAAGTGGACAGGCTTCTCGGCGGAGGAATTGTGGAAGGCTCTCTCGTGCTCATTGCAGGCGAACCCGGCATCGGAAAGTCCACCCTTTCGCTTCAGATCCCCCTGCATTGCAAGGGCTTGCGAACCTTGTATGTCACGGGAGAGGAGAGTGCGAAGCAGGTGAAGCTGAGGGCTGGCCGTCTTGGCGGGGATGACAGCGCATGCATCGTCTACAGCGAAACTTCGGTGGAGAACATCATATCGGAGGCAAAGTCCATTGCTCCTGACCTGATGATAGTAGATTCAATCCAGACCGTCTATACCGGCACAATGGAGTCGTCGGCTGGTTCAGTCTCGCAGATCAGGGAGTGCGCAGCGATGTTCCTGCGTTTTGCAAAGGAGACCGGTATTCCTGTAATTCTCATAGGCCATATCACGAAGGACGGCACGATAGCCGGCCCGAAGGTCCTTGAGCACATAGTCGACGTGGTTCTTCAGTTCGAAGGGGACAACATGAGGGCATACAGGTTGCTGCGCAGCATAAAGAATCGGTTTGGAGCCACATCCGAACTGGCCGTGTTCGAAATGACGGGGAAAGGTCTCAGGGAGGTCAGCAATCCTTCGGAGATGCTGACCCCCATGCACGGCGAGGGCCTCAGCGGCATCGCCGTGGCTGCCATGCTCGATGGCACGAGACCTTTCCTCATCGAGGTCCAGTCCCTTGTAAGTTCCGCAGCATACGGGACACCACAACGTTCTGCAACGGGATTTGACGTGCGCCGTCTGAACATGCTGCTTGCAGTCCTTGAAAAGCGTGCTGGCTTCAAGTTGGGCGTGAAGGACGTGTTCCTGAACATGGCCGGAGGCCTGAGGGTCTCCGACCCGGCGTGTGACCTTGCGGTCATCTGCGCCGTGCTTTCATCCAACTTCGATTTTGCAATTCCGTCGGATGTCTGCTTTGCCGGGGAAGTGGGACTCAGCGGGGAAATCAGGCCCGTTACCCAGCCGGAAAGGCGGATTGCGGAGGCCGGACGCCTGGGTTTCAGGAAAATCTATGTGTCCTCGTTCGGTCCTGCGGTTTCTCCTGTGAACGGGATAGAGGTGGTGAAGGTGGCTGATGTGCCTGCCCTCTGCCGGGACCTGTTCAAATGATTTTCTTCGGAATGGGCCTGCAGAGGCGGATTACGGCCGACGATGAGGCGATATTGAAAAATTTTGTATATCTTTGCATGCTAAAACAGAAACATATACAAACACATATACATTATGAATCTCAGGGACATAAAAAAGGACATCGAATATCTCATCGGAGAATTCATTGACGATTGCACATTGTTCGTGACGCTCAATCCAAGCAGGGACTCTGAAAAGATATCGTCGATAATTGATGAAGCCGTAGACCTTTACAACAACCTCAAGGACAAGGTCAACCATCCTGGCGACAACAACAAGAAAGCATGGTATGACGGTATCCGCAAGGAACTGATCGAGAAACTTGATGAACTCAGCGAAAAACTCAGTTCAACCATAATTGAGGAAACCAAGGAGGCGTAATCCTCCTTTGAACGACAATAAAAAAGCAGCGGATCACAATGGTCCGCTGCTTTTTTAGTTTTGATGTAGGCATCATTTGCCGGCGAGGTGGCATTCCCACTGCCATGCAGACTTCAGTGTGTCCTCAAGGGAGCGTTCAGCCTTCCAGCCGAGCTCCTTGTTGGCGAGTGAAGTGTCTGCCCAAATGGCTGTGATGTCGCCTGCACGGCGAGGTGCGAACTTGTAGTTCAGCTTGAGGTTGTTGACCTTTTCGAACTTGGTCACCAGTTCGAGTACCGATACAGGCTTGCCTGTGCCCACATTGAAGATTTCATATCCTTTCTTCATCTTGCCGTCAAGCATTCTTGCAACGGCTGCAACGTGTGCCTTTGCGAGGTCAACTACATCGATGTAGTCCCTGAGGCATGTGCCGTCAGGCGTAGGGTAGTCGTTTCCGAAGATGCTCAGGCATTCCCTTTTTCCGATTGCCGTCTGCGTGATGTAAGGCACGAGATTGTTCGGAACGCCTCTCGGAAGTTCTCCGATGAGTGCGGAAGGATGTGCGCCGATAGGGTTGAAATAACGCAGTGCGATTCCCTTTACCGGGCCGAGTTCAGATGCTCCAGCCTTTATTTCGTCGCCGTATGCCGATGTGGCGCGTACTACATCCACGAGGATGTCTTCGCAAATCTGCTTTGTAGCCCCATAGGAGCACATTGCAGGCTGTCTTGGGGATTCTTCCGTGACAGGGAGCTTGTCCGTCTCTCCATATACTGTCGCAGATGACGAGAACAGGACATTGCATCCGCCGTGGTTCTTGGCGGCGTCCAGGATGTTCAGGAATGATATGAGGTTGTTCTTGTAATATTTGATAGGCTCTGCAACGGATTCTCCGACAGCCTTGAAGGCAGCAAAGTGGATGACTGCGTCAATCCTGTATTTTGAGAACAGGGCTTCCACGAGTGGTGCGTCGCAGCAGTCCATCTTCTCGAACGGGATGTCATCCCGTCCGGTTATCTTCTTGACGCCCTCAAAGCAGGTCATGTCGCAGTTGGAGAGGTTGTCCGCCACAACGACATCGTATCCGGCTTCAATCAGTTCCACGGTGACATGGCTGCCGATGTATCCGGCTCCGCCTGACACCAATACGCGTTTCTTAGTCTGATTCATGATTTGTTCAGTTTAAGTTTACAAAGTTAGAAAAATAATTGAAGAATAGTCGTGCAAGTTGTATTTTTGTCGGGAATGGTTTTATGGCTTTGAAAATGAAAATTTTTGTGTCGGCTTTCGCCTTTTTTGTGTTTGCGGTTTCCGCATTCTGCATTTCTCCTGCGCAGCAGTATGCGGACAGGATAGTTTCGGAAGACCTTGCGTCGGCTTCGGTAGGCATTCTTGCCATTAGCGGCGACGGGGACACACTTGTGTGCATAAATCCGGGAAAACTTCTCCTGCCTGCGTCAAACATGAAGCTTGTGACAACCGGGCTTGCCCTTCATGTGCTGGGTGCGGATTTCATGTATGAGACGGAATTGAGGCATTCGGGGACAATTTCGGACGGTGTTTTGGACGGAAACCTTTATATCCGGGGCGGCGGTGACCCTACTCTTGCCTCAGACGACAGCATTGCCCTGCCTGCGGACAAACTTTTTGCGCAATGGGCGAAAATCCTTTCAGACAACGGCATAAACCGTATTGACGGGCACATAATTGGGGATGACAGGCATTTCAGCGTCATGCCTGAGGTGCAGTCCTGGCAATGGGACGACTGCGGGACATATTACGGGACAGGCGTCAGCGGCTTGTCTTTCTATGAGAATGTGCAGACTTTCAGGGTGTCGGCAGGCGCTGCTCCGGGTGACAGCGTGAGCATTGTGCCGATGACGCCGGAATGTCCGTGGATGAGCTTTGATTTCAGCAAATCTTCCACAGGGGAGGCGGGAACAGGCGACAAACTCTATTATTATACTTCCCGTTATGCCCCTTTCGGGGAAATGCGGGGAACATTCGCCGTTGACAGGAAGCCCAAGACCCTCGAATGCAGCAACAAGTTCCCTGCATATACGTGCGCATATCTCTTTTCGGAATATTTGGGATGTGCCGGCGGGGCCGGAGATTCGGGGTATTTCAGACCGGAGGATTTGCCTTCAGCCGGGGAGCCTACGGAAAAAATCGGCAGCACGTTTTCGCCTTCGCTCGGCAAGATAGCGTTCGAGACGAATTACGAGAGCAACAATCTGTACGCCGAGGCGCTTTACTTGACCCTCGGCAAAGCCATGTATGGGGATGATTCGAAGGCGGGGGCTGCTGTGGCTTCTGCTTTGGCGTCTCTTGGGCTGGATGCTTCGTCCGTGGAAATAAAAGACGGGAGCGGTTTGTCGAGGCAGAATATGCTCAGTCCGGAGTTTTTGTGCTCATTTTTGTCAGCGATGAAAAAGTCTCCGGCTTTCGGGGACTTCCTGAAGAGTCTGCCTTATCCCGGGAGCAACGGTACGATGTCCAATGTGATGCATGGCTATGATGCTTCCGGCTTGAAGAGAATATTGCTGAAAAGCGGGTCTATGACGGGCGTAAAGTGTTTCAGCGGGTATATATTGCCTTCTGACGGGAAACCGGAGGATGCCGCCGTCTTTTCGATAATGATAAACAATTCGCAGCTGTCGCAATATCGTATGCAGCTCCTCATTGACCGCTTCCTCCACCTTTTACTAAATTATTGACGGCACTTCGACGAATTTATTATACTCAGCACAGGGGATTCGTCAAGGTGCCGCCAAGGATTTCTGCGAAATCTGATTTTATCCTAATCCCCAGTCGCTATGCGCCCCTGCTCACTCTCGAATGTCCACCGGACATTCTCGTAAACCGTTCCCGACTTACTAAGGGGCGTCACCCTCTTTCTGCTCGCTTTCGAATGTCCACCGGACATTCTCATAAACCGCTCCCGACCTCTCCGGGAGGTCCGTCGCAGACATGCGTCTGCTCCTTAGCGTTATTCGATGATATTATGGTTGAGGGAAGTATGCGGTGCTGGAGGTGATGCTGACTGTGCCCCCGGTATTTCCTTCGCCGATGATTCTTACGGCTTTGATGAAATTTTCCGAAAGGTCATAAAAATCCTCTGTGCCAGGCAGCAGGGAACTGATGCGCACAATCCTCGACGCATGGATGAATTTGCCCCCGCCGAGATAAATCCCGACATGGGAAATCCTGTCCTTTTCCCCGTTTTCTCCCGCCGTTCCGAAGAAAACCAGGTCTCCTTCTTGAAGCCCTACAATGCGCTCCTGAAGCGGTGCTTTGTGGTTTACAGGCACTTCTGTGCCGATTTTTGCCTGTTCGGACGCATTCCTCGGCAGCAGGATGCCGTTCATGAACCATACCATTCTCGTGAACCCGCTGCAGTCAACTCCTTTTATGGATGTGCCGCCCCACTGGTACGGCACGCCGAGAAATTCCTTTGCCGTCGCTACAATGTGCTCTGCATCAGGGATTCTTGTGTCAGCCCATTTCCTGAAATCTTCCACGTCCTTTTTGCGGACAAATCCCGTCTGACCCGATGCCAGCATCACCTGTCGCCAGCCTCCTTTTTTCCTGCCGGTGGCAATGGCGATGTCGCCCATGACGAAGTCGCTCAGTACCTGACTTTTGCGGGATGCTTCCGTGAATATTTTTGAATAATCTGCCGTGCATATCACTTTTGGGGATGCTATGTACTTTTGGAGTCCTTCTTCTGACATTTCTGCTATTGACATGTCAACGCACCATGCGGTATATGGGTCAGGGCTGGTGACCTTTCTCCAATAACTTTCGTTTTCGATGATTTCCACAGGAGTGCCCATAAGCAGCTGGTTGCCGAGTTCCGCCGTGAAATCAGCCTCCTCCCTCAGGAAATTCGCCGAGAATACGGTGACGCCATATCTTTTTTCCTGTGCATTTGCGTATTGGAGAGAGGACAGGAGCATAAATGCAGCCGCCAATGTCCTGATTGCGGTAGAGTCCATAACTTGCAGATTAGTCCTGCAAATTTATTAATTTTGCGCCATGTTTGATTTCGGCAACGGGAAAAGATACAATTCATCAGTCGGATATTATCGCAGAGCCTATGGTGAGCGTCTGCAGAAAATCGTGCTTGATGCTGGATTTACCTGTCCCAACAGGGACGGGAAGGTCGGCGTCGGCGGATGCACATATTGCGACAATGCCGCATTTCATCCCTCATACAGCAGTCCGGGCAAGACTTTGCTTTCCCAACTCGACGAGGGGATAGGCTTTCATAAGGTAAGATATCGCACGGCGGAACATTATCTTGCCTATTTCCAGTCATATTCGAACACGTATGCACCTGTGGGACGGTTGAGGGAATTGTATTCAGTAGCCCTTTCGCATCCTGATGTGGCAGGAATAGTGATAGGCACGCGCCCCGATTGCGTCGATGACGAAAAACTGGACCTGATAGCCTCAATCAAGGACGGTCACGAGTTGCCGTCGTGGCGGCGTATGGTCGGAGGGAAAGTCCTGAATGCGCCTGTCGTGACCGTAGAGTTCGGCATAGAATCATGTTGTGATGCCACTTTGCTGCGCATAAACCGCGGACATGATTTCGCCTGCGCACAATCAGCCGTCAGGGCTGCCGCATCACGGGGAATTGAGGTAGGGGCACATTTCATTCTCGGTCTTCCCGGTGAGACCCGTGAAATGCTTTTGGCGCAGACATCATTGATTAACGGCCTGCCTCTGCATTCCGTGAAATTTCATCAGCTGCAGATAGTCAAGGGAACTGCAATGGAAAGGGAATATGCAGAAAAACCGGAGGATTTTCTCCGGTTTTCTCTCAATGAATATCTTGATTTCATGATAGACATTCTGGAACTCCTGCGTCCTGACCTTTGCATCGAACGGATTGCCGGCGAAGTGCCGCCCCGTTTCGTCAATGAGACTCCCTGGGGCCTTGTCCGCAATTTTGAACTTTTGCGTATGCTTGACTCCCGCCTCGAAGAACGCAATACCTGGCAGGGACGGAGGTATAAATAAAAAGACGAATCAGTAAACCCCTGTCGCCCTCATCCTCTCAATGCCTTGCATTTTACTAATTCTTGCACATCTTAAAAGGGGTTGCTCAAAATGAAAACTTTGAGCAACCCCTTTTGGTCGGGATGAGGCGACTCGAACGCCCGACCCCTACGTCCCGAACGTAGTG
>CALVDU010000052.1 GCA_944326375.1 uncultured Bacteroidales bacterium
ATTTCCATTTTCCGTCAAGCGACAGATAATTGGATGAATTTTCCCGGATGCCTGCCTCCGCCTCCTCATGGGATGACCAGGCAAAATAGCTCGTGTGCATCTGAGCCCTGTTGATTTCGTTGACATAAGGATTCTGCCATTCGTCCTGGGCAGCCCGAGCAGAAATTGCTGCACACAGCGACAGCAGGATGGCATACGGCATTTTTCTCATGATCTTATCGAATTTGTGTTATTGTAGGGGTCGTTATTTTTGCAAATCTAATAAAAAAAGTGGAGGCACCTGCTGATTTGCTGCAGATTCCTCCACCATTACAAAATTTCGTATGCCGGAATTATTCGGCTTTCCCGTCTGAACCGAGCACGTTGATGATCTTGTGCTCGTAAAGTTTCTTCATCTCGTCACGTGCAGGTCCGAGGTATTTGCGAGGGTCGAACTCGGCCGGCTTCTCGGCAAACACTTTGCGGATGGCAGCGGTCATTGCAAGACGGGAGTCAGAGTCGATGTTGATCTTGCAGACAGCTGATTTCGCAGCCTTCCTGAGTTCCTCTTCCGGAATTCCGATGGCAGCTTCGAGGTTTCCTCCGAACTTGTTGATCATGTCGACATATTCCTGAGGAACGGATGATGATCCGTGAAGAACGATTGGGAAACCAGGGAGTTCCTTCATGACGCCGTCGAGCACGTCAAATGCGAGAGGAGGAGGAACAAGACGTCCTGTCTTAGGGTCAAGGGTGCACTGCTCAGGTTTGAACTTGTATGCCCCGTGAGATGTTCCGATTGAAATTGCGAGGGAGTCGCAGCCGGTCTTGGTAGTGAAGTCCACAACTTCCTCCGGCCTAGTATAGGTATGATGTTCAGCCTGTACCTCATCCTCAACGCCGGCAAGCACGCCGAGTTCGCCTTCTACGGTCACATCGTACTGATGGGCGTACTCCACAACCTTTTTCGTAAGTGCCACATTCTCGTCATACGGAAGATGCGAACCGTCGATCATCACGGACGAGAAGCCCATGTCCACGCAGCTCTTGCAGAGTTCGAAAGAATCGCCGTGGTCAAGGTGGAGGACAATCTGAGGATGCTCCCAACCGAGTTCCTTTGCATATTCCACTGCGCCTTCTGCCATGTAGCGGAGAAGGGTCTGGTTGGCATAGTTGCGGGCCCCTTTTGAAACCTGGAGGATGACAGGGGATTTCGTCTCTGCAGCAGCCTGGATAATGGCCTGGAGCTGCTCCATGTTGTTGAAATTGAATGCCGGGATTGCATACCCGCCATTGATGGCCTTGGCGAACATCTCTTTGGTGTTGACAAGACCGAGTGTTTTGTAAGATACCATAACCTTATTATAATTAAAGTAATTTTTTCACAAACCTTGCAAAATTAAACATTTTTGGATAATTTTCTTACTTTTGCCGGGAAAAACATACAGCATGGACAAAAAGGCAATAATCTTTTCGGCCCCGTCCGGAGCCGGCAAAAGCACGATAGTGAATCACATAATCCCGCTCTTTCCGGAACTTGAATTTTCCGTGTCCGCCACTTCGAGAGCGCCGAGAGGCCAGGAAACTGACGGCAGGGAGTATTATTTCTTCTCCGAGGAGGAATTTCGCAGAAAGATAGCCGCCGACGAGTTCGTCGAATACGAGGAAGTCTATCCGGGATCATTCTACGGCACGCTTAAAGCCGAACTCCAGAGAATCTGGGACAAGGGACATGTGGTTGTATTCGACGTGGACGTGAAGGGCGGGATGAACATGAAAAGAATTTTCGGAGAAAGGGCGTTTTCCGTATTCATCCAGCCGCCTTCAGTGGAAGAACTGCGCAACAGGCTTATACACAGGGCAACCGACAGTGCTGAAGCCATTGAAAAAAGGGTTGCGAAAGCAGCGGAGGAAATGGCTTACGCCGACAGGTTCGACCACATAATAGTCAACAAGGACCTCGGGAAGGCCCTTAAGGAAGCGGAAACGATAGTGAAGGAATTTATAGGAAAATGAAGATTGCCGTATATTCAGGGTCGTTCAACCCGATGCACATAGGGCACGAGGCGATCATCCGGTACATCACGGAAAAAATGGATTTTGACGGAATGTATCTGATAGTTTCTCCGCAGAATCCTCTCAAGGGAGCCGGAGACGACCCCTCGGGTAAGCGACGCCTCGAAGCGGCACGGGAAGCTGTCCGGAGACACGGACTGAAGGCAAGGGTTGATGACATCGAGACCACAATGCCCGCCCCGCAGTACACGATCAGGACTTTGGATGCCCTTAAACGAAGGGAGCCTGACAATGAGTTCACTCTCGTGATAGGGGCTGACAACCTCGACAGGATGCACAGATGGAAAGACTACAGACGCATTCTGTCGGAATTCGGAGTGCTTGTATATCCCCGCACAGGGTACGACATCCTGAAAATCAGAGACGCCCTCCTCGAAGAGTGTCCGGAATACCGCATAAGGATTGCAGATGCCCCGGTCGTGGACATTTCCTCTACCGAAATAAGGGAAGGGCTGGCGACCGGAAAAGACATGAGCAACGTAATATTATAAGACAATGCACATAGAGACAGAACGCAAATTTCTCGTAAAGGACGACTCATACAAATCCATGGAAACGGCAAGCCACAGGATGACCCAGGGCTACATCTGCCGCGAAAACGGAAGGACTGTCAGGGTAAGAATTTCCGATGACAAGGCATACCTTACGATAAAGGGGCCGTCATCGAACGGGATCAGCCGTATGGAATGGGAAAAAGAAATAGCAGCAGAAGATGCAAAAGACCTTCTGCTGCTGTGTCAGGGCGGACTTGTGGACAAGATCCGCCATATCGTGCCGTTCGGAGGGAAAATATATGAAGTGGATGAATTTCTCGAAGAAAATTCCGGGCTTACGGTCGCAGAAATCGAACTCGACAGCGAGGATGAGTTTTTTCTGAAACCCGGCTGGCTCTCCGATGAAGTCACCGGAGACCGCCGGTACTACAATTCATATCTTTCCCGAAATCCGTACTCTACCTGGCGTCAGCCTTGAAAGCGTGCCTGTAGCCGTCAATCTTGTTCCATTCGCCTCTCGTGAAATCCGGAACTTCGACAGGGACATTGCCGTTTTCTATTGAAATTTCAGACAGTTCGCCTACGCAGCACCACTCTGCAAGGTCATATACGTCCATGTCGAGAGGAAGACCGTTACGCAGGCAATACACGAGCCTGTAGTCCATGATATAGTCCATGCCGCCATGCCCGCCTACTTTCTTTGCAATCTCCTCCAGTTCTTTCTGGATAGGGTGCTTGTACTGCTCCATGAGGGCATTCTTGACATCTTCCGGCACAAAATCGTGGGCATAGAGTTCATCGAGGCTGATTTGCGCAGCCCCTTCCTTTGATGCGGCTTCCTTCTGATTCTGTGAAGCGGTTTCGGTGTCAATCATGTAGCCTTCAACCGGATATTTGTTGGCAAAGCCCTTTGTGCCGGTCAGCTGATATAGCCTGTTGTATGGACGAGGTGTCACGACATCGTGCTGTATCATTATTGTCTTGCCCTCTTCCGTGCTTATCATGGTCATGGTATGGTCACCGTTCTTGAATTCCGGAGCAGGTTCTCCGTTTTTCCTGTTTTTCTCATAATACTCGCGTCCGCAGACTGATTTGGTGTCCATCGACACTAGAACATTCATCTTGTCACCCCTGTGGATGTCCATTGCCTGGCATACAGGTCCTATTCCGTGCGTAGGATAGACATCTCCCCTGTGGTCCCTGTTGTAGGTAAGCCTCCAGTCGTTCCAGTATTCGTCCCAGTACTCGGAAAGATTATGGATATAGGCACCCTCCCCGTGAAGTATTTCGCCGAAGAGGCCATGCTGTGCCATATTGAGGGTGGTAAGTTCGAAGAAGTCATATACGCAGTTCTCAAGTTGCATGCAATGCTTCCTCGTCCTTTCAGACGTATTGATGAGATCCCAGATTTCATCGAGAGTAAGGGCTGCCGGCACCTCTATGGCAGCGTGCTTGCCGTGCTCCATGGCATATTTGGCTATTTCCGCATGCGACTGCCAGTTGGTGGCAATGTAGATAAGGTCTATGTCATCGCGTTCGCAGACCTGTTTCCATACTTCCTCGTCTCCATAATACTGCCGGGCCTCAGGACGGCCGTGCTCCTTCAGGATTTTTGCACATTTTTCAGTATTCTCCTGAATGATGTCGCACAATGCCACAATCTTTGTCCCGTCTATGTAGCAGAACCTTTCGACTGCTCCGGGACCTCTCTGGCCCAGGCCGATGAAACCTACCCGTACCGTATCCATGGCCGGGGCAGCGAACCCGAGCATACTTTCCTGACCTGCAGGACGTTCAGGGACTTCCGTACGGATCATACCTCCTGCGCAATAGTTAGAGCCACAAGAGGCAAAAAACATTGAAGCAATCAGCGCAGCTGATGCCAAACCCAAAATTTTTTTCATGACTTGTTGTATTTAGTTATTCGTGGTTTCGCCGTCGTCAGACGCAAACGGGACAATGCCTTTCCATGAAGCTGGGAGCGGAGCCTCAATCGTCAGTTCGGTTTTTCTTACCGGATGCACGAAGCGGATCCTGCGGGCATGCAGACAGATGCCTCCGTCAGGATTTGACCTCGGTGCCCCATATTTCAGGTCACCCTTTATTATCATGCCCCTGTCGGCCAGCTGGCACCTTATCTGATGATGCCTGCCGGTCAGAAGATCAACTTCAACGAGCCAATATCTGTCAGTCTTTCCGACGGTCCGATATTTCAGCCTCGCAAGTTTCGCATCCTTCCGGTTCTCTCCACCGTTCCTGCACATGTAGGACTTGTTCTGCGCCTCATTTCTGCATATATAACCTTCGAGCAGGTCTTCCTGTGGCACAGGTTCCCCGCTGACCAAAGCCCAGTATGTCTTGTGGACATCTCCGTTGCGGAACATTGCGTTCATACGCTCCAGAGCCTTGGAAGTTTTGGCAAGAATGGTAACCCCGCTCACAGGCCTGTCAAGACGATGAGGCACGCCAAGGAACACATAACCAGGCTTATTGTCCCTGATGGATATGAACGACTTGTACAAGTCGACAAGGGTTTCGTCGCCCGTCCTGTCGGCCTGCACTATTTCTCCCACCATCTTGTTCACAATGAGAAGATGGTTGTCCTCATACAGGATCCTCCCGGCAGCATCCGCATACTCCATCGGAGTAAGAGGCCTGTAGGCATTATGGGGTGTTCCGCTCTCCATCACTACATTTTTTAATGGCAAGACAAAGTTAAACGAAGTTTTCATATATCGGACGTAAAATTGAAAAATATGTTCCGACTGCCGTGATTTGGAGTGATCCAGGGCCCGGACTGACACATTCTCCCGTACGGTCTGACATTTTGGCACTTTTAGGGCGCAAAGATCCTATGGCACAGGTTTCGATAATAGGCAGTCGTCCGTCTCAAGGACCGGCAGGGTCCCGGGCGGAAAAGGATTCGCCAGGCGGCGCATCCGCAACAGCACAAATTGACAATAATAAAATAGGAGACAATAATTATGGGAAAAATCATCGGTATCGACTTGGGAACCACGAACTCATGCGTGGCAGTCATGGAAGGCAACGAGCCATCCGTAATCATAAACAACGAAGGGCAAAGGACCACACCTTCAGTCGTGGCGTTCACTGACGGCGGCGAAAGGAAAATCGGCAACCCGGCAAAAAGGCAGGCCATCACCAACCCGCACAAGACCGTGTTCTCCATCAAGAGATTCATGGGAGAAACCTACGATCAGGTAACCAAAGAAGTGGAAAGGGTTCCGTACAAGGTAGTCCGCGGCGACAACAATACGCCGAGGGTCGACATTGACGGAAGGCTCTACACCCCGCAGGAAATTTCGGCAATGATTCTTCAGAAAATGAAGAAGACCGCCGAAGAATACCTCAGACAGGATGTGACTGAAGCCGTCATCACCGTTCCGGCCTACTTCTCCGACTCGCAGAGGCAGGCAACAAAGGAAGCCGGCAAGATTGCAGGTCTGGACGTGACACGTATCATCAACGAGCCTACTGCAGCAGCCCTCGCATACGGCCTTGACAAGAAAAACAAGGACATGAAGATTGCCGTATATGACCTCGGTGGCGGTACATTCGATATTTCAATCATGGAACTCGGCGACGGCGTGTTTGAAGTGAAGTCAACCAATGGTGACACGCACCTCGGAGGAGATGACTTCGACCAGGTAATCATCGACTGGCTGGCATCCGAATTTGCTGCAGAAAACGGCGGCATCGACCTCAAGAAGGACCCTATGGCTCTTCAGAGGCTTAAGGAAGCGGCAGAAAAAGCCAAGATAGAATTGTCAAGCCAGACTTCTACGGAAATCAACCTTCCTTACATTATGCCTGTCGACGGTATTCCTAAACACCTTGTAAAGACTCTTACAAGAGCAAAATTCGAACAATTGGCAGACAGTCTGATACAGAAGACCATAGAACCTTGCCGCAAGGCACTTGCTGACGCAGGCTACACTGCATCCGACATAGACGAAGTCCTCCTCGTGGGCGGTTCTACACGTATTCCTGCAATCCAGGCAATCGTGGAAAAATTCTTCGGAAAGGCTCCGAACAAGAGCGTGAACCCGGACGAAGTCGTGGCTATCGGTGCAGCAATCCAGGGCGGTGTGCTCGCAGGCGACGTGAAAGACGTACTTCTGCTTGACGTCACCCCGCTTTCTCTCGGCATCGAAACTCTCGGAGGCGTGATGACAAAACTGATAGAGTCCAACACCACAATTCCTACGAGGAAGTCACAGGTGTTCTCGACTGCAGCCGACAACCAGCCGTCAGTTGAAATCCATGTCCTTCAGGGAGAAAGGCCTATGGCAAAAGACAACAAGGAAATAGGCAAATTCCACCTCGACGGCATTGCACCGGCACCGAGAGGAGTGCCTCAGATTGAAGTGACATTCGACATAGATGCCAACGGTATCCTCAACGTATCCGCAAAGGACAAGGCTACCGGCAAGGAACAGAACATCCGTATCGAGGCTTCTTCCGGATTGAGCGAGGATGAGATCAGGAGAATGAGGGACGAGGCAAAGGCCAACGAGGCAGCCGACAATGCAGAAAGGGAAAGGGTTGACAAGATCAACAACGCCGACGCACTCTGCTTCCAGACCGAAAAGAACCTCAAGGAATACGGGGACAAGATTCCGTCAGACAAGAAAGGCGCAATCGAATCTGCCCTGAACAGCCTGAAGGAAGCCGTCAAGAATCAGAACGTTGCAGACATCGACAAATACAACGCTGAACTTGAAGCCGCATGGCATGCCGCATCGGAAGACATGGCAAAGGCAGCAGGAGCACAGGGCGGGCAGTCAGGACCTCAGGGACCTTTCCAGGGCGGTCCACAGAACAACGGACCTGACAACCAGGGACCGGACGAGCAATAAGCCGCCTGGCGGCAAACGACACAAGGGGTCGGGCAAAATTTGATGCCCGGCCCCTTTTTTTACGTGACGACTGCCCAAAATTTATTTGACTTTTGACTTCATTATGGAATGGCGGGCCGTCGTCACGTTACAAATAGTTTCTTCCATAGAGGTCAGAATCATAGCCGTCAGGAAAATGCGAAGAAAACATGCAGTTGTGATGGAGCGAAAGCAGAAGCGCTCCGCCCGTGCCATGCAAGGTCACTCCGAAAAGATAAGGCTTTCCGTCATAATACGTTTCAGCAAATGCCCGGTCCGTATAGTAATACTTTCTGTCCGGGGCAACCCTTTTGTTGAAAGGGTCATACAATTCCGCAGAATAAGTTCCCAACCCTTGCCTGAAGCATTCGCAGTCAAGCATATCCGGATCATTCTGACGCAAATCGGCAAAGACACGTTGTGACACCCAATTGGTTATCACATCTCCAATGGCATACTGGTTCATTGCTGCAGGTCCTGTCGAACTCGGATTCCCGGTATAAGAAAACCTTATGTACCTGTCGGTCTTGCTCTGCGGAAACGCAGCCACCAAGGCGGAAGAAGATGAAAGGGGATGCAGGTTCCATACCATCTTCACGTCACACTTGAAATATTGCCCCTCATCCCATCTTATATAAGGGCCGCATTCCAGCATCAGGTACACGTCCATTTTCACTTCGCGCCAGTACTCCCTGCCAGTAAGCGGATTTGTTCTGACAAACCTGACCGCATACGGTCCCGAACCGTCTTTTCCGAATTCAAGGATCAGAGTATGTTCCGTACCGGCACTCACTTTCCGGACAGCAAGCTCATCAGGAGAAACGTCTGTCCCGTTTTCCCATACCCTGTCCCATTGCAGATGCCTGACCCTGATTTCGCTCTCCGGCAGGGAGGATTCGCCTGAAAACGAAGTGAACGACTTGCTATATTGTGCATTAGAGGTTAGAAAAATCCGGTTCTCCACTATGCCGAGGTTGTCCGGCACGTCTCCGAATACAGGATATATCGTCAGGGATGCGGCACGGCTGTCATAATAGTCCGCTTTTCCCGAATATTCAGCACATAAATGCACTTTGTTTCCTTGTGAAGTGCCTCCGGCATACAATGCCGCTATCAGACCCTCTCCCGACACCGGTTCAAATTCCCATACTGCAGCTGCAATCTCGTCATCCACCGACACCACGGGCTGCCCGTAGAATTCATCAAACAACTCCTTGTTGAAATCCCCGGCTGACAATTCTTTCCCGGAACCGTTCACCATTCTTGCCGTAAAAGCAGTATATTCATCCTCCTTCAAGGAAGTCTTGTCGAGGGCGACCTTTATTGCAGGTATGCCGACCTTCTCATTACGGGATACCGTCACTCCGGAACTTGATGCAATGGTCATGTCAAGCATACAAGGTTTCTTAAAGGTAAGATAAAAACTGGACAGAGCACTTCCGGAATAGTCCGAAGGATCATAATCCACTTTCAGATAGGAATTTTCAACGGATCTCAAATCTCCGCTTCCTCCGATGTCGATGTTCAGTTCCTCGGAAACTGCCCCGTCCCGTGACTTCAGCGTAAGAGTCCCTCCGAATCTGGCCCGATATGAAACAGGAATGCTTTGCGCCACGAATATTTCCGGCAAATCCTCAATAAACACATTGTCCTCCGACGGGTCATATACCCTTACGGTACATACCGCCTCCGCCTCCAATATGGGTGACCGGACGGTTACGGTCGTCACTCCCTTTCTCAATCCGGATATGGTCCCCATGACAGGATCTACGGCAAGAATGGTGGGATCCTTTACTGAAAATTCCAGCATATCGTACTTGGCAGCCTCGCATACGATAAGGTCTGAACTTCCTACAAAAGTCTCGATCAAGGACCTGTTCAGTTTCAGTTCGGCATTGGTCACATCCACCCTGTACGAAGACTCGAAAATTCCATGTTCCGTCACAGAAAACGCCACATTGTATTTCCTGTTCCTCTCAATCTTATAATCCAGCAGAAGATTGTATTCTATGTCTGCAGTCTTCACTCCGGCCGTGTTCGTTATTTTCCCGGCAATTTCGATGTATGGCAGATTTTCCGGAATATCATTCCCGACGGCCGTGGTGACGGAAGCCGGAGGCATATCATTATCGCTCGACATGTCTTCCGGGACAAGGAAACGCACGGTCTCTCCGTTTTTCAGCATAAGACACTCTCCGGCAGCATCATAATCCCCGTCTGCCCTTCCTGACGGAGCGACGTTAGGAGAGAACGGAGTTATGGACACAGGCACAGCCCTGAATTTCACGGAAGACAATTCTATCGTAAAATTTTCCGGACAGGAGAATTCCAGGGAAATCTCCGCAGCAAGGCACTTCAGTTCAACTGCATATTCCGTTTTTTCAGCAGTGTCAATTGAAAAGAATGATGCCATAGGAAGCATGCCGTCCTTGACAAGATCCGATATGTCGTCAAATTCATAGGCATATTCCATCATTTCCGAAATTTCCCCGGGAGCGGCAAAATCTCCGGCATTGGCAAGTACGAAAGCGCTGTACCTGCATCCTTGCTGAAGCATTGCCGAAATGTTGCCTGTCTCGCTGCCGTCATAATATCCGTCCCAGAAAATCAACCCCTGCTCATCATATATGGCCATTTTAAGACATGAAATGCCTGAGTTTTGCGAAACCATGCCGGAAACGACGCCTTTGGAAACAGGGACATCCAGGACAAAAGAGACTTTCACGGCATCATGAGACTCCGTAGCCGGATAAAGTTCCCTGAAAGAACAGGACAGCAGCATCAGGCATACCGATGCAGCAAAAAGCATTTTCATGGCCTGCACTCATTTCAGAACGTAGTCCGACACACTTTTCAGTCCCGTCAGCCCGAAATATGACTCCACTATGTCACCGTTAAGACATATTTCCCTGCCTAGCATGTCCGGGTTTTCAGCCAGATTCAGGACATCCCTTATGTCTCCGGAAGGCAACTGGACTGCTATGCAGTTCTTTCTGTCGGAAACAGACGAGCGGGCGGCTATCACAAGGTTGGTGGAAGACCGGAAAGGCGGCATAAACGAGGCGGATGCCGAAGTCAGGTCACCTCCCACTATGAATCCGTTTACCCATACGTCCTTCATTCCGACGCTTGCCATAGCCTGGCTGACAGTCAAGGCATTGGTATACTCCGAACCTTTCCCGTTGTCTCCTCCGATCACGTAAGACTCGTCGTTCCACACCCTTGTGGTGTCAAGGCTGATGGAAATGCCGCTTCCTGACTTGCCTGATCCGGCCACAGACACTTTCAGCGTCAGTATTTCCTGTGCAGACAATATTCTCGACAACAGGACCTCTTCCTTTCCTCCGTCAGCAAGGACAAGAGAGACATTTCCTGGCCTGAAATAGGCTATCCGCTTTTCCGTATAACTGTACATGAGCCGTCCTTCATCGGATTTCAGGAACAGCACTCCTCCGGGGTATTCCACAAGAAAATCTGACGAGACTTTAAGACGTACCCCTGAATTTATCTGGCGGCATTGGAGATGCACGCTTGCATCTCCACCGGCAGGCACTATGGTGCACTGCTCGTCTCCGAACTGAGGTTCGGAGAATGCCGGCCCTTCAAAATCGGCCGACCTCACGAACACATGGTAACTTCCCGGATCAAGCAAGAATTCTTCCTCCGCCTCGCAATAGAGCCCGTCAAACACGACAGCCCCGTCATCTTTTCTGACCGTCAGCAGAAAATCATTGGTGTCCGGAAGTTCCATGGAAACCTTGGCGACTTCTGAAGGGTTGGCGTCGAACTTCAGTCTCAGGCGCCCCTTTTCGGGCTCGGCATCCTCTCCGGGATTCTTTTCGCAGGCACAGAACAGTACCGGAAACACAAGTGCCGCAGAAATTGCGGCGAACAACTCGAATCTTCTCATATCACTCTCCTCTTTTCAATAAAAAACCGCATCCGCCGACCGGCGGACACGGCAAATATAGATTATGAGAATTTCCGGGAATGTCAGAAAAAGAAAAATCCAGTCATGTTTTTCTTTTTTTTATCATTTTTTCTTTTTCTGATAATCGGAACGACAGGCGGTTACTGCAGAATGCGGATTTTGGCGTATTTGAGCAGAAGGATCTTCTCCCCGTGGTCATCAAAGGCAATCCTCGCCTTGAGGTCAGCCGGCGCACCCGAAATCTCCTTTATCACACCCTTCCCGAAACGGTTGTGTTCAATCCGCTGCCCTGCCCTCATGTCAAGTACCGACGACGGCACAAAATCAGCATCAGGAACGCTTGGAGAAGAAGAAGCAGAGCGGTAAGTCCTCTCTACGGTCCTCGCTGAAGGCTGCGTCCTGACCGGTCCTGAAGCAGAATAAGTCCGTCCGCCCATACCAGAATTGCCATATTCCCTATTCGAGGCGGCAATTCCGCTCCTGAAAATCTCCCCTTTCGACGAAACCGTATCATCATCGTCATCACCTAAAGGATTGAGTATGTACTGCCTGTCTATTTCCCTCAGGAAGCGGCTCGGAGAATTGGACTCATGCTTGCCGTGCCGCATTCGTGTGGTCGCAAAGGAAAGATTCACTGATTTCATTGCCCTCGTTATGGCTACATAAAAAAGCCTCCTCTCCTCCTCGATTTCACTTTCCGAAGCCAACATTCCTCCTGACGGGAACAAGTTTTCTTCCATGCCTGCCACGAAAACATACGGAAATTCCAGCCCTTTCGATGAATGCACGGTCATCAGAGCGATCTTGTTGTCACCGTCCTCATCATCCTCGATGTCAATATTGCTCAACAGGGACACATTCTCAAGAAAATCTCCCAATGTCACAACAGGCAGGTCGGAAGCCGAAATCTCCGTTCCGTCCGGCAGGTCTGCGGACATTTCCTCGAAATATTCATTCTGCCTTTCCTCCACGAACACCTTCACGCTGTTCAGCAATTCTTCTATATTCGCCGCCTTTGCCTGCCCCTCAATGCTGTTGTCCTCCTTATACAAGGCCATGATGCCGCTCTCGACAGCAATCTTGACTGCAAGTTCGCCAGCGTCTGCGGCAGGCAGCATCGCCGAAAACCCTTTTATCATGCTGCAGAAAGCCCGGATTTTTGCCACGGCCGCCGGCTTGAGCCCGTACGCTTCCAGCCCGTCGGAACATGCAGCCCTGAAAAGAGTCGTCCTCATGTCAAGGGCGGCACTGCCCAAGGCTGCCAAAGAGGTATTCCCGATGCCCCTCGCCGGCTTGTTGACTATCCTCTTGAAGGATTCGTCGTCATCAATGTTGGACACCAGCTTGAAATATGCCATGGTATCCTTGACCTCTTCCCTGTCGAAGAAAGAATTTCCGGAATATATTATATATGGGAGATTTCTCCGGCGGAGAGCCTCCTCTATCGCACGCGACTGCGAATTTGTCCTGTAAAGGATTGCAAAATCCCTGTATTCGGCCGACTCCGACCTGAGTTTCGATATTATGGACGAGGTTATCAGCAATGCTTCCTCCTGTTCCGTATAGGCTTTTATGAGACGGATCTTCTCGCCTACATCCCCTTTCGAGAAGCAGGTCTTCGGTATTCTCGACACATTCTTGGCTATCAGCGAATTGGCTGCATCGACGATAGTCTGTGTGGAACGGTAGTTCTGCTCAAGACGGAATGTCTTGTTTTCCGGATAATCTTTCCTGAAATTCAGGATGTTCTCGATTTTTGCCCCGCGGAAAGCATATATGGACTGGGAATCGTCCCCGACCACGCAGATATTCTTGTGATACAGACATAATTTCTTGAGTATCAGATACTGGGCATAGTTCGTGTCCTGATACTCGTCCACCATGATGTAGTCGAACCTTGACGCAATGGATTCTGCCGCAGCAGGATTGTCCCGCAGCAAAATGTTCATGTTCAGGATAATG
>CALVDU010000053.1 GCA_944326375.1 uncultured Bacteroidales bacterium
GCCGCGGGGAATATCCTTGAAAATATACTGGTTGGCCTTCCTTGCAGCCACGATATGGTCAGTGGCGGCCGTCGCTATGGCAGACACTGCCAGGTCGAGAAGCTGGCCGAGAACAGAATTCCCGCCGGAGTCGGACTGGAGGTCAAGATACAGGCAACAGCTCCTGTCGAAGATTATGTCCCCGGTTTTTGTGGACCGGATGAAATATCTGATGTCCGTTTCAATGCCGAATCCCTTTTTCGTCCATGAATTTATTTCAGAAAAGACAACGGCATCGGCACCGAAAAACATCTGGAATTTAGTCAACGGGGCATTTACAAACAGTTCCGCGTCATAGGCACTTTCGGCACGCAGCACTTCCATGGCAAGCATCGGAGGAATGACATAGTATCCTGCTTCCGCGAGAGGGCGGCTGATGGAGGTGTAGAGGAACTCCTTGGCCTCGACATTCGTGGTATTGTTGATGGGAGGCATGATGAGAAGAGTCACCGGCATCTCCTCATACATTTTCGAATATTGCGAAAGTCTCGTGATCTGGGACTGCGCCCCGCACGAAGACAAAATCACCGCCGCTGCAAGCAAATATATGATCCCTTTCATCTTCTTCATTGTGCCAATTTTCTGATTAGAGGCCCTATGAACACCTTGGACTCCGGATATAATTCGATTTCATGCTGGAGCATTTCCTTTCCCATTTTCCGGAACAGTTCGTCATAGTCATCCGTCACGGGGAACATCTTGCGCTGTGCCGGAGTGGCATTCTTTTCGAAGATGTCGGCCGTCCCCGGCAGCAGGAGAAGATAGCCATATTCCGCACAGATGCCCGGAGGCGGCATTCTGCGGGATCCCCCAGGATTGGTGAGCATCTTTTCGTACAGGCAGAGAAGTTTGCATACCGCCTCGGGCGTCTGCGTCTTGTAGTCCTTGTATGCCAGCCTCTCATAATTGGAGACATTGCCTCCCCCGCCCCAGTCATACAGGGCCGTCACACCGCATGAAACAAATGCAGCACATCCGGACAACAGAAGGACCAATAACCTTTTCACAATTCGATTATCCTGTGTTCGGAAGCGGAGACAAACAATTTTTTGGAATAAAGGGTATCCTTGCCGTGCAGGACCAGCACTTCCTGCGTTCCAGGAGCCACACGGACAGTATTCTTGGATGTCTGCTTGATTTTCCTGTCCTTTCTGTATGCCTTGTGCTTCACGCTGCTTATGTTGTATTCCTTATCGCCTATAATGACCCTTACGGGCATGAACTTGTCTGTCACAAAAGATATAAAGCCTTCATCAGCCCTGCCGGACACCACTGTGTATGAGCCGACACCGCAACCAGCCAGAAGGACGGCGGCTGCAAAGGCAAGCAACAACTTTTTCATATTCTACTTGTCTGAAATATAATAATTGGACAATTCATCGGCATTTATGGATTCTCCGGCATAGGAACAGATGGAAATCTCCGTCTCCGGAGTGTCTCCCGTCGTCTGCAGGACAGTGACCGAGCCTATTTCGGTGCCCGGAAGCTCTATTTCAATTCCTGTCTGCGGATTCTTCACTTTCTTGCCTTTCCTGTAGACCTTGAACCGGTCGTCCGGAGACAATCCCTGCGATGCTCCTCCCGAAATTATGCACGAGCCTTCGTCAAATGAAAGGATATATGCACGCCACGGCTTGTCCATGCATTTGTTGATTATGTTCTCCACAAGCTGGCTCAAGGCGGCGGAAATCGCCTTGTCGCTGAGTGTGGCGTCATACCCTGCCACGCCTCCCACGCCCAGTGCGGTCTTGGATGTGGTCTCGGCAAACCCTTTTGCCTCATCGGAATAGATTATCAGGCCTGTGGAAGCGTCAACAAGGCGGATGCTGACCCCCGCTTCTACAGTCTGGGTCTTGGACGATGAAAAAAGTTTTACCTGTCCCTCCGTCTTGCGTCCAAATTCGGTTATGGAGCCTAAAATTATGTAATCAGCATTCAGCTTGTTCATGGCATCTCCCGCCTCTTTTACGATGATGTCAAGGTCATCCCTCTCGAGCAGGATGAATTTCCCGCTTGCGGCCAGTTTGGCAGAAAGGATATCCATCGCCTGCTTGCGCATCGGGTCGTTCTCCTTGTCATAGAAAAGGCCCTTGCCGTATTGTGTCTCATTGGAGAATCTTCCTATTGCCACTTTTCTCTTTATGGTCTTTCCTTCATCTGCGGAAAGGGGCACGACTGCCAGAAAAGCCGACACAGCCATGAGAATCAATCTGAATTTCATAATTATGGAGATTATGTTTTTTAACGTGTCATTACAGCGCAACAGCATTGATGGCCAATTGTCAAATATAATGATTTCTTCTGAAAATGCCTATAGAATACAAGAAAATTATGCTGTTCGGCTCTTTATGAAAGACAAAGTACCTGCCGTTTTATATGAGCGGATTCAATACAGGCAACCGAATACCCAAAGGGGCATTCGGTTTTTGTTTCCTGTTTCAATATCGTCAATGGCAAGATAGCTGTCAGGGACATTTGCTATCTGTTCAAATGTCTTTCTGCTTCCGCCGACCTCAAAAACATATTTTCCGTTGACCAAAAAGTCTCCCTGCTTCGGCATCGTCAACTCTGCCACCGCACCCACCTCATGGCTGTTGAACCACAAATTGTCAAGCGACACGTACATGACATCATCAGGATTGCTGAACGCCTCCTTGATATGCTGCAGGAGCAAGGTTGTCTTGCCGACACCGCGAGCCCCCTTGATGCCCAAAAGCCTGACATTCCAATCAATATCGGCATAGAGATAACGTCTGAAACGCAAATCCGTCGCAGACAGTTTCCTGTGATAAGCATTTATAAGCGGTTGAATATCCGAATACTCCATGATACACACCTTTATGGTTTCAGGAGCAAATATCTTTTAGAAAAGCGTCAGAAGAGGGTGGGATGGTTCTCGTCCAGTTCCCTGAGGATTTTTTCCATGATGACCTTGCGGTACAGTTCGGAACGCCCGGTGTGGACATTGAACCGGCTGCAGTATTCTGATATTGCAGCCATTTCCTTGTCATTAAGATATATGACCTGCCTGTTTTTCCTGATCAGCGACGCCCTTTCCCGCTGCAGATATTCAGGGTCGACACCGGGTATTTTTGTCTTTTTCTTCAATTTTCGATTAATTTTGGACAAATGTAGCAATTTATATAAAGAATTTGACTACATTTGCGCAATCATTATGAAAGAGACAGGGGACATACGCTCATTCTCCGCATTTTGCGGAAACGTCCGACGATACGCATCGGATGTGCGTTCCTTTGTCCGAATCTAGGAGGGAAAACCGTTCGGGACCCCCTCAATTCCTTCAAGGACCATTCAGATACCGAAAGCATTAATTGCAATTGACAATCAAGGTTTGTCTTGCCGTTAAGGGCTTCATGATGCAATATCAGTCGAAAAAACATATTTTGCCAAACAAAAAAAATCAATGGAAATCAACGTATTGGTGGCAGACAAAAGCCACGCCGTGTATGCAAGGGAGATTTGCGACGAAATGTTTGTTTCCGCCCAGGAAAGGGGGACGGGAATAGCCAAAAGATCTCCGGACTACGTGATAGAAAAGATGGAGGCCGGGAAAGCGGTCATAGCGATTGCCGAAGACGGAAGATTCGCGGGATTCTCCTACATCGAATCCTGGGAAGGTAAAAAATACGTGGCCAATTCGGGGCTCATCGTCGCTCATGCATTCCGCGGCATAGGGCTTGCCAAACGCATCAAGCAGAGGATTTTCCGCCTGTCAAGGGAACTTTTCCCGGATGCAAAGATATTCAGCATCACCACCGGTTCGGCAGTCATGAAGATGAACTACGAAATAGGATTCCGTCCGGTACCTTTCGCTGAACTGACTCACGATCCGGAATTCTGGAAAGGCTGCATGGGATGCCGCAATTTCCCGATTCTCGAAAACAACAACTACAAGATGTGTCTCTGCACAGGTCTGCTCTATGATCCGAAAGAGCACATCGCAATTCAGGATGAAATCATAAAAATAGCACAATAAAAACCGAAAGTCATGAACAACAAAGTCGTACTTGCATTCAGCGGAGGTCTCGACACCTCATTCTGCGTCCCTTATCTGAAGAATGAAAAAGGGCTTGAAGTCCACACCGTCATGGTAAACACCGGGGGATTTTCTCCTGAAGAGGAAAAGACAATCGAAGAAAGGGCACTGAAACTTGGAGCCGCTTCCCATACGACGATAAACGCCGTGGACGTATACTACAGGAACGGACTCCGCTACCTCATCTACGGGAATATCCTGAAAAATGCGACATACCCCCTGTCGGTAAGTTCGGAAAGGGCCTTCCAGGCAATGGAAGTGCTGAAGCACGTCAAGAAACTCGGTGCTTCATACGTGGCACACGGAAGCACAGGTGCAGGCAACGACCAGGTCAGGTTCGACATCGTGTTTGAAATCCTTGCCCCTGAAGTGAAGATTCTCGCCCCTATCAGGGAGTTGTCGATTTCCCGTCAGGAAGAGATAAAATATCTGCAGGAGCACGGCTATGAGTCGTCATGGGAAAAGTCCAAATATTCAATCAACCAGGGACTTTGGGGCACGAGCATCGGAGGGGTCGAGACTCTTTCTTCCGACGGCTGGCTTCCTGAGGAGGCATATCCGACAAAAGCAACAAAAACTGCCCCGGAACACATCAAGATAGGGTTTGAACACGGGGAACCAGTGTCGTTCAACGGCAAGAAAATGACTCCGGTGGAAGTGATCAGGGCCGTAAAGGATGCCGCATCGCCGTTTGGAATAGGAAGGGACATACATGTCGGCGACACGATCATCGGAATCAAGGGCAGGGTCGCTTTTGAGGCGGCTGCGCCTATGATAATCATAAAGGCTCATCACCTGCTTGAAAAGCATGTCCTTACAAAAGGCCAACTGTACTGGAAAGACCAGATCGCCACATGGTACGGGCAACAGATGCACGAGGCAATGTACCTGGACCCTGTGCTCAGGGACATGGAAGCCATGATGGACAACATGGAAAAGAATGTCACAGGAGAGGTGGAAGTAGCCCTCATGCCATATCATTTCTCCGTGCTCGGATGCAGCAGCAACCATGACCTCATGAGCAGCAAATTCGGTTCCTACGGAGAAATAAACCGTTCATACACAGGCGAAGACGTGGTAGGATTCACGAAAGTGCTCGCAAATCCGCTCAAAATATATTACAGCGTCAACGAAGAGCACGCCGAAGACATCATAAAGAAATAAAGTTTACAGGATATGATAAAGGCGGCAATAGCAGGCGGAACAGGCTATACCGGAGGGGAACTTTTCAGGATTCTCCTCCGCCATCCTGAAGCCGAAATCACGGCAGCGACGACTACATCGTCAGAAGGGACGCCTGTCTGCGATGTGCACAGGGACCTCATCGGGGAAACCGGGCTGAAATTCGGGAAAGATATCGGGAATCCTGACGTGCTTTTCCTGTGCCTCGGCCACGGGCTTTCGAGGGAGTTCCTCGACACTCATGACATCAGCGAAAACTGCAGAATCATAGATCTCGGCAATGATTTTCGTCTTGACGGGGAATATGGAGGCAGAAAATTCGTATACGGACTTTGCGAGGCGGACAGGGAAAACATCTCCAAAGCCCGGAATATAGCCAATCCGGGGTGCTTTGCAACTGCAATACAGCTTGCCCTGCTGCCGCTGGCTTCCGAAAGGCTGATAAAGGATGAAATTCATGTCACGGCGCTGACCGGGTCCACCGGGGCCGGAAAGAAATTGTCGGAGACATCGCATTTCAGTTACAGGGACAACAACATTTCGATTTACAAGCTGTTTTCGCACCAGCATCTCGGGGAAATACGGATGAACATCGGGAAGATCGCAGGGATTGAGCCTGTCGTGAATTTCGTGCCGATAAGAGGCGATTTCACGAGGGGTATCTTTGCGAGCGTATATACCCGGGCTGTGCCGGGGATGACGGAGGAGAGGTATGCTGACATTTTCCGGGATTATTATGCCGCTTCGCCGTTTGTGTTCCTTTCGGAGAAAGGGGTATCGCTCAAGGAGGTTGTGAACACGAACAAGGGGCTGCTGCATGTGGAGTTGCATGAGGGTTATGTGCACATCAGTTCAGTAATCGACAATCTTGTGAAAGGTGCGTCGGGACAGGCGGTGCAGAACATGAATCTGATGTTCGGGCTGCCGGAAACAACGGGGCTGATGCTCAAAGGCAGCGCATTCTGACGGTCGTATGCATCGCCGAGGGAACGGGGCGAGGAAAACGCAGCATACTGGAGTATGTGAGTATTTCCGAGTCCCGAACGTAACGCAGCAGACGACCCGCTATCGAACACAAAACGCCGGGGCATCAGAGCGCAACGCAGCAGACGACCCGCTATCGAACACAAAACGCCGGGGCATCAGAGTGGGCGGAATGCAAGGCGCCAAGAGCGAGTGCGAAGGGAGTTTACTCGGCGTAAATGACCGAGCACGAGTCTCGCAGGCAACGCAGCAGATTGCCCGCTATCATGCCCCGGAAGAAAAATTGTAAACAAGATGAAACTATTTGAAGTATACAAATTATGGGACATAGAGCCTGTAAGAGGCTTGGACACGACATTGTGGGACAAGGACGGCAATGAATATACTGACCTTTACGGCGGGCATGCCGTGATTTCAGTGGGACATTGCCACCCGCATTACGTGAAGGCGTTGACGGAACAGGCATCCAGGCTCGGCTTCTATTCCAATGCAGTGCAGAATTCACTGCAGAAAAGGCTTGCCGAAATGCTCGGCAGAATAAGCGGCTATGACGATTGGTCACTTTTCCTCTGCAATTCAGGGGCTGAAGCCAATGAGAATGCGATGAAACTCGCCTCATTCCATACGGGAAGGGCAAAAGTCCTGGCTTTCGGAAAGGCATTCCACGGCAGGACATCAGGCGCTGTGGCAGTGACGGACAATCCTAAAATAAAGGCACCGTTCAACGATACCGGAAATGTAAAATTCATTCCGTTGAACGACCTCGCAAAAGCCGAAGAGGAATTGTCCACAAGGCAATATGCAGCCGTAATCATCGAGGGCATACAGGGTGTTGCGGGAATATATGAGCCGACTGACAATTTTCTGAAAAGCCTCAGGGAATTGTGCGACAAGACCGATACCGTATTGATTATAGACGAAATACAGTCAGGCTACGGCAGGACGGGACAATTTTTTGCCCACCAGCATGCCGGTGTCAAGGCTGACATCGTGACAACGGCAAAAGGAATGGCAAACGGATTTCCGATCGGGGGTGTGCTCATCTCCCCTGCCTTCAAGGCAGAATATGGAATGCTCGGCACGACATTCGGAGGCAATCACCTTGCATGTGCGGCAGCGATTGCCGTACTGGAGATAATGGAAAGTGGGCGACTTGTGGAAAATGCGGCCAAAGTCGGAGAATTTTTCAGGAATGCATTGTGTCCGGAAGGAAAGCCGATCCATCCGATAAAGGAATATCGCGGACGCGGGCTTATGATAGGGCTTGAACTGAAAGAAGGCTACCGCGACTTGAGGAACAGACTCCTGTTTGAAAAGCATTTCTTTACGGGGGCAGCAGGTCCTGACGTGATAAGGCTTCTTCCGTCGCTGACCGTGTCTGAAAAGACGGCCACTGATTTCGTGGCGGCTTTCAAGTCGCTGGTGGAATAACCTCAGGCATTGTCCTCGGGATTTCTCGCCTTGCTCTTGTTGACAAGGAAAACCCCGGAAAAAATGAGGATGACCGACAGAACCTTGAGAATGTTGAAACGGTCCATTCCCCATGCGACCGCAGCAAATGTCGACACGACAGGCTGGACGTAGTTGTACATTGCCACAAGGGTCGGGCGCAGGCTTTTCTGTCCTATCGGCACGAGCAGATAGCAGAAGAATGTGCCTCCAAGAAGGACAAATGCCAGGGAGACATACTGGTCAAGCGGGACGGACGACCATGAAGTGGTAGCGAAATCGTCTATCGAGAACGGCAACATCACTGCGGATGCGAACGTGAACATCCACTTCATAAGCGTAATCGGAGAGTACTTGGCTATAAGGTCTTTGAAAATGACGAGATAGATCGCATACGAGCATTGCGCCGAAAAGCACAGAAAGTCGCCGAAAAGGTCGGACGAACGTCCGGAGGCAGCGGCAGCATCATGGACGAAGCCGGGCATCAGCCTGTTTCCGAACACGAGAAGCAAGGCACCGGCAGCACCGAGCGCCACGCCGCCAGCCTTCTTTCCGGTAATCGGTTCCTTGAGATACACTGCGGCAATGAGCATTGCCACTATCGGCAGCGAAGTCGTTATGACCGAAGCATCTACAGGGGAAGTTTTTGAAACTCCGGTGATGAATACGCCCTGATTGAGGACTATTGCGAACATCGCCGCAAAGAAAAGCCGGATATAGTCCTTCTTGTCGACCTTTTCCTTCTTCGTGAAGAAGGATGTGAGCCAGAAGAGAATTGCCGCTCCGTAGATTCTCACGTCCGTAACGACCACGGGAAGAACCTGTCCGCCGTCCATAACATGCTTGGACACAGGGGACATGAGTCCCCACATCATGCTGGCGGCCAGCATCGCCAGATGCCCGTATCTCTGATTCTTTGTCATGCCCTGAAAATTCAAGGCGGCAAAGGTAACTTATTTTGCAAAAAAACAAATTATCATGACGTTAAATTTTTGAGTATATGAGACATTTTACTTCCGTTGCACAGTTGGGAGACCTCAACGAAGCTTTCAAGAAAGCGAAGCATGTGAAAGAAAACCCTTTCGCAGACCAGAAACTCGGCAGGAACAGGACTCTGCTGATGATATTCTTCAATTCAAGCCTGCGGACAAGGCTCAGCACGCAGAAGGCGGCGATGAACCTCGGGATGAACGTTATGGTGCTCGACGTGAACCAGGGAGCATGGAAACTGGAGACCGAGCGCGGGGTTGTCATGGACGGGGACAAGCCTGAGCATCTGCTTGAGGCCATCCCGGTAATGGGCTGCTATTGCGACATGATAGGCGTAAGGTCTTTCGCCAGGTTCGAAAGCCGGGAGGATGACTACAACGAGAAGATACTCAATCAGTTCATCGAATACTCCGGCAAGCCGGTATTCAGTATGGAGGCAGCGACGAGACATCCGCTGCAGACATTTGCCGACATGATCACGATCGAGGAATACAAGAAGACCGAAAAGCCGAAAATCGTGATGACATGGGCGCCGCATCCGAAGGCTCTGCCGCAGGCAGTGCCAAACTCATTTGCCGAAGGCATTAATCTCACGGACTATGAGTTCGTGATCACTCATCCTGAAGGCTACGAACTCGCTCCGGAATTTGTCGGAAACGCAAGGGTGGAATACGATCAGGATAAGGCTCTTGAGGGGGCGGATTTCGTCTATGCAAAGAACTGGGCGGCATACTCGGGCGAGAATTACGGAAAAGTGCTCAGCATGGACAGGTCGTGGACTGTGGACACCAGGAAAATGGCTCTGACTAACAATGCGTATTTCATGCACTGCCTGCCGGTAAGGCGCAACATGATCGTGACGGACGACGTGATAGAAAGTCCTCAGTCTATCGTGATTCCCGAAGCGGCGAACAGGGTCGTGTCGGCACAGACGGTCATCCGGGAAATCCTGCTCGGTCTATAACGGTTTTCGGAAATGGAAAAGATAAAAGTATTCAAGATAGGCGGCAACGTCGTGGACAATCCCGAAAGGCTCGAAAAGTTCGCAGTGGAATTTGCAGCCATAAAGGGACATAAAGTCCTGATTCACGGGGGCGGCGCCATTGCGAGCAGAATGCAGAAGTCGCTCGGCATGGAACCGGTAATGATCGCAGGAAGGCGTGTGACAGATGGGGAGACTCTGAAAATAGTCACAATGGTGTATGCCGGGTGGTGCAACAAGAATATCGTGGCATTGCTACAAAAGAACGGATGCAATGCCGTAGGGCTTTCCGGAGCGGACGGAGGGGCTATAACCGCCGTGAAAAGGGCTCCTGTAACCGTTGAAGGGAAAGAGGTCGATTACGGCTATGTCGGGGACATCATGCCGGACGGAGTGAATGCCGGGTTTATTTGCAGCCTGCTTGAAGCGGGCATGACGCCGGTGTTCTGTGCCATCACATGCGACGGCAAGGGCAACCTGCTGAATACCAACGCAGATACTGTGGCGTCAAGCATTGCAGTGAGCCTGTCGGGGCTTGCACGGACGGACCTCGTGTTCTGCTTTGAAAAGGACGGGGTGCTGCTTGACAAGGATAATCCCTTGAGCCTGATTGAGAAAATTTCGCCGGAGGATTTCGTAAGGCTGAAAGAGTCGGGAGCCGTTGCAGACGGGATGCTGCCGAAACTTGAAAATGCGTTCAGGGCGATTGAGTGCGGGGTGGAGCAGGTCGTGATCAAGAATTCCGAGAATATCGGAAACGACCGCGGCACAACGCTGCACAGATAACGGCCGCAAATTGCCCCGCTATCATACACCGGACATCGGGCGAAGCCGCCGCCTCTGCGGTCCTCGCTGCGCTGCGGAGGCAATCGGCTTCCCGGCTTTCGCCCGAATGCCAACCTGTCATGTCGAACTTGTCGAGACATCTGCCAATGGTCGGGCAAGTTTAAGCCTGACGGCTTTTCATTGCTCTCGCTCGGCATAAAATGCAAGCATTCTCTGCGCTCGCTTACTCGCAATGTTCTCCGCTACGGTCGAGACGACATAGATAATTCAGGGACTACAACATAACAACGCACTACGATGAAAAACAGCATACAAATACTGACAACCGAAGCAGTGGAGCTGCTGAGGGAAATGGTGGCGACGCCGTCGCTTTCCTTTGAGGAAGAGGCGGTATGCGGCCTCATTTCGTCGTTCCTGACGGAGAAAGGCATTTCGCATTCTGTTGCGGGAAACAATATGATCGCCGTCAACCGGAATTTCTCCCCGGAGAAAAAGACGCTGATGCTGAACGCACATGTCGACACAGTGCCGCCGAACGAAGAATATGCGCTTGACCCCTTCAGGCCCGACTATGAAAAGGTCGGGAAAATGTTCGGAAAGGGCAAGGATGAAATCGTATATGGGCTCGGCAGCAATGACGACGGGGCATCCGTCGTTTCGCTCTGCGCCGTATTCAGGCATTTCTATGAAATGGATTTGCCGGTAAACCTCATGCTCGTACTGTCTTGTGAGGAAGAACGGTCGGGTCCGGGAGGGATGACGGCGGTATGGAAAATGCTTTCCGGAGAAGACACCGGGCTGCAAATCTCGTCAAAAGGACTTGCCGACATACCTCTTGTGAAACCTGACTGGGCAATCATAGGAGAACCGACGGGAATGAGGGCGGCGACCTCTGAAAGAGGGCTTCTCGTCATAGACGGAGAAGCGTCCGGCGTTGCCGGACACGCCGCCAGGGGTGATGGCATAAACGCACTTTATATTGCCATTGATGACATAGGGACGCTGAGAAGACACAAGTTCGGGAAAGTTTCGCCGGTAATGGGGGAAGTGAGGATGTCGGTCACGCAGATTGAGGCCGGGACGGCACATAACGTGATTCCGGACAAGTGCAGGTTCGTTGTGGACATACGCCCTACGGAAATGTATGACAATGAGGAGATTCTGAATGAATTGCAGTCAGTTTGCCGGAGCAGGCTGACGGCAAGAAACCTGAAGAACAGGTCTTCTGCCACTTGTACGGGCTCTCCCCTGCTGAAGTCGGTCAACGGCCTCGGCATAGGCATGTTTTCTTCGCCGACCACGTCGGACTGGATGAGGGTCGGATGCGATGCAATCAAGATCGGACCGGGAGATTCGTCCCGCTCGCACAAGAGGGACGAGTTCGTGACTGTGCAGGAAATTTCGGACGGCATCCTAACTTATGTTGCTTTATTGGATAATTTTTTCAATCTTTGAGGATTATGATACGAAATATAGCATTGGTGGCGCATGACGCCAGAAAACTGGAATTGGTGAGCTGGGTGAAATTCAACGCCGGCTCGTTGAAGGACTGTACCCTTTACTGCACGGGAACTACGGGCAGACTTATCGGCGAAGCACTGGAAGAGGTACTCGGCAATGAGGCACCGGAAGTCCATAAGATGCTCAGCGGACCACTGGGAGGAGATGCCCAGATCGGGGCGATGATTGCCGAAGGCAGGGTGGACATGCTGGTGTTCTTCTGCGACAACCTCATCATGCAGGGACATCAGAACGATGTGATGAGCCTCGTACGGCTTGCGTCGCTGTACAATGTGCCGTTTGCGACGAACAGGAGCACGGCGGATTTCATCATATCCTCCCCTCTCTACCGTGACCCGGATTATGTGCCGATCATACCGTCCTGCATCGAATCATACAAAAACAGAAAACTTTAAGACAATTTACAGGCATGGCTGACACTCTTTGGAACAAGGGCACGAAGTCTTCCGACCTCGTGGAGGAATTTACGGTCGGGAACGACCGTGTGCTTGACATGGCATTGGCGAAATACGACGTAACAGGATCGAAGGCGCATATTCGGATGCTGGAATCGATAGGCCTGCTGACTTCGGAAGAACTCGATGTGCTGACGAAGGCATTGGATGAAATTCTCGGAGAAATCGAAGCGGGGAAATTCGTGCTGGAAGACGACGTGGAGGACATCCATTCGCAGGTGGAACTGCTGCTGACCCGAAGGCTTGGGAATGTCGGCAAGAAAATCCATTCGGGACGTTCGAGGAACGACCAGGTGCTCGTGGACGTGAAACTGTTTCTGAAGGATGAACTTCACAAGGTGCGGGATGAGGTGCTGGAATTGTTCAGGACGCTGCAGGATTTGAGTGAAAGTCACAAGGAGGTGCTGCTTCCGGGCTATACCCACGGTCAAGTGGCGATGCCGTCGTCATTCGGACTTTGGTTCGGGGCATACGCCGAGTCCCTCGCTGACGACATGTTCATGCTGAAGGGCGCATACGGGCTTGTGGATCAGAACCCTCTCGGCTCTGCCGCAGGATATGGAAACTCCTTCCCTCTCGACAGGGATATGACAACATCCCTTCTCGGTTTCGGGGATCTCGACTACAATGCGGTGGCGGCCCAGTTAAGCAGAGGCAAGTCTGAAAAGGCGGTTGCGTCAGCAATAGGGTGTGTCGCTCTGACCCTCAACAAGTTCGCCTCGGACTGCTGCCTCTACATGTGCCCGAACTTCGGTTTCATATCATTTCCTGACGAACTTACGACAGGCTCCAGCATAATGCCGCATAAGAAGAATCCGGACGTGTGGGAAATCATCAGGGGCAACTGCAACCGCATCATGGCTGCTGAAAACGAAATCACACTGCTCTGCAGCAACATGCCTCACGGATACCACAGGGATTTCCAGTTGCTGAAGGACATACTTTTCCCCGCCCTGGTGCTCATGCACCGGTGCCTGGAAATGGCGGTTTTCATGCTCAAGGAGATACGCGTGAACAGGAATATCCTCGATTCCCCGATATACGACTATCTGTTCACGGTGGAGGAAGTCAACCGCAGGGCATTGTCAGGCATGCCGTTCAGGGATGCGTACAAAAGCGTCGGCATTGAGGTCAACGAAGGCCGTTTCCATGCGGAAAAGACTGTCAACCACACGCATATAGGAAGCATCGGCAATCTCTGCAACGACCGCATCGCCGCAAAAATGAAAAACGTATCGGATTTTTAGAAACTGTTTTTGAACTTTCAGCATCATGAGCATAAGGTATTTTTTCAGATTTGTCGCCGTTGCTGCGGTTTTCAGTGCAGCAACGCTTCCGCTATGCGCCCAGGATAAATTTTCTTTTGTCCAGCAGCCTTATCTGCAGAATTTGGGAGAAACGGAAGTGACCATATTGTGGGAAACCAATTCTCCGTCATTGGGGTGGGTGGAAATTGCGCCTGATGACGGCAGCCATATCTATGCATGCGCACGCCAGCGTTTCTATGATTCGGAATTCGGGACAAGGCGAATCGGCAAACTCCATAAAGTGACTTTGACAGGATTGAAGCCGGCCACGACATACAAATACAGAATCGTGTCGAAAGAAGTCGTGGACACAACGGCCGGCAACGCCACATTTTATACCGGGCACGTGGCCACGTCATACAAAAAGCCGTTGTCATTCAAGACCCTCGGCGACGAACCTTCTGAATTCCAGTTTACCGTAATGAACGACATACATCAGGATTCCGCCCGGTTCAGCACATTGGCAGAAGCCGGAAACGTGGACAAGGCGGCATTCGTGGTGTTCAACGGGGACATGGTGTCTTCGATGAATACGGATACGACAATCACAAAATGCTTCCTCAACTATACTTCTTCATTTTCCGGGGAAAAGCCGTTCTACATCGGACGAGGGAATCATGAGACGCGGGGGCAGTATGCCGGCACATTCATGGATTATTTCCCGTCCCCGACAGGCATGCCGTATTATGCTTTCGAATACGGTGACGCATTTTTCATAGTGCTGGATTCAGGGGAAGACAAGCCGGACGGGGACGTGGAATATTATGACAGGGCCGAATTCAGCAAGTACCGCGAGCAGGAAGCCGTATGGCTGAAAACAGTCGTGGAAAGTCCTGAATTCAAAAATGCCAAATACAGAATTGTTTTCGTGCACATGCCGCCCGTAGCCGAAAAATCTTCATGGTACGGATGCCTGGAGGGAAACAGGCTTTTCGTCCCCATCCTGAACAATGTCGGCATCGACCTCATGCTCTGCGGGCACACGCACAAATACGGGTATCATCCGGCAAGCGGTGACGCCAATGTATTTCCGATTATAGTCAACGGCAACAAGACTGTTGCCGTTGTGTCAGTCAAGGAGGAATCCTTGAACGTGGAAATACTCGACCTTGAAGGCAAGAAAGTCAAAATCCATACGTTCAAGAGGTAGCCAGGCTATCGACATGCGGTCGGTCATTCCGGGCGGAGTCGGGACGCCTTCGGGCTTAAAACGGATTCTGCGGACCGGCATAGTCATAGAATGTGCCGTAATCACCCTTTCTCGGTGCGCCGACTTCAGGTGTCCATGCAGGAAGACCGTCAAGCACGCCTTGAAGCATGGTACGGATGTTTTCCTGCTCTGCCGTCCCCTCCGTTATGTTGTTCTGCTCCATAGGGTCATTTACGGCATCATAGAACCGGCCGTCGTCATAAAGCTTGTATTGCACCGTCCTTGCGATTCTTGCAGTATTCGCAGTCTTTGCCGTAGGCCATACAGGATTGAAATGGCAGATTGTGTATTCCCGCGCCAGAGGCTCTTCGCCACATATTTCCGGGAAAAGGGAAATGCCGTCGGTGTCCCACTCCTGCGGAATCTCCACACCCATTGCGTCCGCAAACGTAGGCATGAAATCCACAAGATCCACAAGACGTTCGCTGTGCTGCCGCCCTGCCGTCCTGTCGCCGTATGTTATGATGAGAGGAACATGTGTGCCGTATTCCGTGGTCTGACCCTTGCCTCCGCGTATTTCAGTCCCATCCTGCATCTTTGACACTATCTTGGTGCTGGAGCCATTGTCCCCGACGAAGACGAGGATGGTATTCTCCCACAGGCCGGATTCCTTCAGTTTGTCAATGACTCCACCTACCTGCTTGTCCATGTAGCGGACCATGTCCGGATAATTGGCCGTATCAGGCAGGAAACGCTTTTCGTATTCCCTGTCCCAGCATTCGGAATCAGGAGTAGGAGTATGCGGCGTATGGACAAGCGGCATCGTATAATAGAGGAAAAACGGGGCATCGCTGTCCTTCTGATTGTCTATGAACTCGTATACGCGCTCCTGAAAATAGTCAGGACCATAAAGAGTGAATTCGTAATGGCCCATATCGTCAACATAACTGTTGCCATAACGTTCGGTGTAATTTCCCATCCTTACCGGAGAAAATTCCTTGTACATCTCCAATTGGTTGAGGCACCAATAGTCGAAGCCCATGAGCGACGGGAGTTCACGGGAACGGCCCAACTGCCATTTCCCTATCATTGCGGTATTGTAGCCCGCCTCTTTGGCAAGGTGGGCGAAAGTATGCTCATCCGGATTCATGTAGCCGAATGCCACGTAATTCTTGTAACTGTATTTTCCTGTCATCGCCTGGACACGGCTCGGAGTGCTCAGCGGCAGGGAATGCATGTTTTCATAGACAATCCCCTCTTCCGCCATGCGGGTAAGGTTCGGGGTGCCGTACGTGCCGCCATAGACATCGACGCACTCGGCACCGAGATCATCGGCAAGGATAAAGATGATGTTAGGCTTCTGCGGAGCCTGTGAGCATGAGGAAAGACATGCGGGAAGACATCCCAGTGGAATAAGCCCGCAGGCATAGAAGATTTTTTTGTCCATGATAAGTGTAGTTTGGTGTGGTGTGTGCAAAGATAATGAAAAACTCCTGCAAAAAAGAGAATTTCCATACTTTTTTTTGCAGGAGAGCAATTATCTCATGTCTTCCGAAAACGGTTTTGGACGAACCATATTTTCCCGGTACTCGTTCCCGAACCTGTCTCGTACGACTACTGTCACGACACTTGTACCAGCAGCCGGAACAGCTGAAAACATGTGTACCGTATTGACCGCCCGCCAGTCATCCGGTCTATGGTCAAACATTCTGGTCTCATCCCTTATGAGCGAATAAAGCGGATCTTTGGCATATACCTGATGTACCTCCACCGGATTTCCGTCCTCATATACGGAGACTCTCCATTCAGGATCCCAATTGAATACGTTAATCAACACCTCATTTTTGCCACCGCCATATTCTGCCGGCACTTCATTCATGTCATAGGCTCTGAACTGGCTCTCGTTTACCGTATAACCTACTGCCTTATATGCCCAGCTTATCTTGTCGCCGTCCACTTCAAAAATCTGATATCCGCTCCTTGTGCCATCATGCGTTATTACAGGCACATCATTCAATTTCCATGATATTGCCGATGCTGATGCCAAATTATGCTCGATTATATTGTCCGCAATCTGTATTGTCCTGTTCCTGTGGTCATGTCCCGTCAGGATATGGACCTCCTTATATGGGGCAAGCATTTCAATCAGATTTTTCATATTCCTGCTGTCCGGCACCCGCTCAGCAACAACAGGCCCGCCGTCCTCGACTCCGACATATTTGCAGTATGGAACATGCATACATACGACAACAGGTACATCATGGCTTACATACGACAAGTCCCGGCTTATCCACTCCAACTGCTTCTCATCAAAACAATATTCGTACTTGTAAGGTCCCTTTGAAACAATATTGTCCAACATCAGGAAATGGACTTTCCCGACATTGAAAGAATAGTAGTTCGGCCCGATGAACTTCTTGTAGGGCAGACATGCATTCGCATCATATTCCTCATCAGTATCTCCGTATGTCTGCGGATCATTGTCATGATTGCCCATAATATGATAGACCGGAGCAGGAAAGCCGTCGAATTCTTCCAAAAACTGCGGAAAATAGAAATTGTTGGAATACCATTTATGGTCTGTAGTCATGTCACCTAGATCAACGACAAACCTGTTGCCGGAAATGCTCTCTACAGCCGACTTCAAATCGGGCATAAAAAGTTTCCTGAACTGCCTGAGGTCCTTGTCCGTCTTGTCTCCCGTCAGGTGAACATCAGCGATTGCCACAAACGTAAACTTTTCGGGATCATCCATCTTCTGCAATTCGAAGTCCACATTCTGCTCAGTTCCGCCGTATATGTTATGGTAATGTTGAGGTATGATGCCATTGGACGGTACGGTAAATCCAGAAGGTACGGATATGAATACATAACTGCTTCCACCGTGTGCTATGGAGTACTTTCCATTCTCATCGGTCAATGTTACCGTGACTCCGTCAGACACGACAACGCCGGCAAGCGGGGTATCGCCACAGCGAACCTGGCCGGAAACAGTACCGGACAAAAAATCATTGTCTCCCTCCGCTGCATTCATGCACGCCACCGGGAAAAACAGGGAAATAAGACACACAAACCTTTGAAACATTTTCATTTCAAACATAATTTTATTCATTTCATTATCCATGCAAGATTAAATCTGTAATGAAGTCCGCTGCTCAACAAGTGGATGACATTGTCCGGCGTCTGCGTAGCGGCAAGATAACCCATTGGCTCAGCATGCTGCCTGTCCATCCGGAACAGGCCTGTCCATCCGCGTCCGTCATATATTGCATCACTTTCTGCCGAAAGCAGTTTTTTTACCGGCCATGTAAGGCCATCGTCAAAAGACAGAGCGACAAACATCCCATGTCCAACATAAGAATTGCCATTTTCATCCTTGAATTCCATGCCGGCAGCATCGTCTTTCGGATGATTCGTAAAAGAAATCAGCATAAGGGGTCCCTCATTGAGCCGCCGCAACACAAGCCTCTGCCCGGAATCAATCGGATTGAATGAAGTAGGAGCGTATGTCCATGTCATGCCACCGTCTTCCGAAATGCTGCATGGCATCATCGGCACATTGCTTCCGGCTCCGGCAATATTGTTGTTTCTGCCATAAGCCATCAAATTGCCGTCTTTTGTCTGTACGACTCCGGCATGGATACCGGCAATGCGGCTGCCGTTTCCGTTTTCCTCAAACTCCGGCATTTCAGAAATGTCCGGGCTTTGCCATGTTTTTCCGTTATCCTTGCTGACATGCACAACGGAACCTCCTGTATGTCCATGAGCCGCATCGCATGGTTGTACAAGCCACCCTTCTTTGGTGATGAAAAGTCCTGCAATGACCTGATTCCCCTCCTTATGCACAGGCGAGACCATTTCCGGTGCAGACCATGTCTGACCGTTGTCATGACTTTTGCGAAGCATAACAGCCAAATCCGCCCAACCGCCTGCAGCACCAACTCCGTTAAGATGCCAAATCGTTGAATCTCCATCATACAGGAGCGAAGAACCTGTAAGGTTTCTGTCCGGGATCCTCATAAAATCAACAGGCTTCGACCATTTCCGATCAGCCTGAGAAAAGCGGCTCGACAATATGGTCATTTCCCTCCCGGACTCATCATCAGCAGAAAACCATATTGCCAGAAGGTCTCCGTTAGGACACCATGTTACTGCCGGACAATGGTTATGTCCATAGAAATGCACTGTCTTGTCTTCGGGTTCGGTAATGTATGGAATCGGCTCACAAAAAAGCGGTTCACTCACTGTATGCCATTCATGCACATTCTGACTTATGGAAGAATAAACCTTTGACTCTTCCGGAATTGCAGAAACCTCTTCAGAAGAATGCGTCCCGGATATATCTTCCACAATTCTGAACCCGACGATATGGCTTTTGTCGGAAGGTATCATGGCAGACCTGTTGGCTGACCTCAAAAATTCAATTGCAGTATTATGACTCCCGCCACGCGTCACCTTATATTCACCAGATCGCACGACAGGATCATACTGCACTTCAGGAGAATACGGCGCATACCAATCAAGGCACCATTCTTCCACGTTGCCATGCATGTCATACAAACCCCAAGCATTCGGAGAAAATTCGGCAGTCTTCAATGACACCTGTTTTGGAATCTGACCTATTTTCTGTGCCTTACGCTGTTCTTCCGGCAACTTGTTCGTTCCGGTACTGAACGGGGTCAAGGTTCCTGCACGACAGGCATATTCCCACTCCGCTTCAGTAGGAAGCCGATAATTACGTCCGGTTTTTTCCGACAGCCATTTGCAGAATGCCGCCGCATCATGATATGACACATATACTACAGCCTCATCGTCACCGACGGAAAAGCCGCCTTTCCCCCGAAGTTTTCTATGTGAGGGATCGAACTCTTCATACTGGGCGTTCGTAATCTCCGTAACAGACATTCTGAACGCCGACACATGCACAATATGGGCAGGGGCCTCATCAGCTTCCTCCACTGCACCGTAGCCCCTGGATCCCATTATGAATGACCCTTCAGGAATATCGGCCATTCTTATATCCTGAGCCGTCAAAAACATTGCAGAGCAAATGAATGCGGCAACACAAACAATCGTCCTGATCATGACTCCTGATGTCCGTAAATTGCCAAAGCCGGCCGAATCATACTGCTCTTGCCTATCCTGAAGGCATTGTCTTTCGTGGCACTCCTGCTGTTCCAGGCATAAAGCCTGAAAATTACCTTCGTTTTTCCGGGCATGCTCTGAAGTTCTGAAATTCCGTTCAGAGGAATCGGTCTCTGGAATTCTCCTTCGTTTATTGTAGCCGATATTTCCCTGACCGGACAGGCTTCCTTGAAATTTGCGCCATTGTCCATGCTGTACATCAGGACATAATTCCTCGGGGCATTTTTCTGTGCTCTGAGGACTATTTCAACCCTGTCAAGGGAAACTGTCACATTCTTCTTCGTCCTGACTGAAAACTCATAATATGCCTTGCCTCTTACGGCATCCATGAGCGTTTCACATACAGGCCACTGACTGCTGAAAGAATATGTGGCAGCCTGTGGGATAAGCCCTTCTCCACGTGTTATCATGGAACGGTCAACGATTTTTTCAGAATGCGTGGAAAACGCACAAGTCTCGTCTCCTTTCGTCGAATCAGGAAATGTCCACGACAGCAGTTGCGCTTGCATCATCAGGGGCATCAAAGCAAAAGATGCCAATAACATTATTTTCTTCATGTCCGATACATTAAGATACTTCACCCTCTATTGCCACGGCATATTGCCTCGTGCTCAAAGTTTTTCCGATGCGGAACGACCTGCCTTCCTGTGTAGCGCCCCACGCATACAGGCGAATGATTACAGGTGTCGTGAAATTCTGCAGGGCCGTAACGGAACTTACATCCAACGTAGGCTGCATTATACCGTCATTGTCGGATTTCGACCCCTGGAAAGTAAGCATTTCAGACATGGCTTCAAACGTTTCGCCTCCGTCAATGCTGTAGAACCACATATACTTATCCGGGGCAGAAGTCTGTACCCTGAGGGCAATGTCAATTGAATAGACCGATATCTCGGCACCGTTTTCAGGGACTATGCTGAATTCATAGTATGAGCCGTTTGCCTGTGCGGAAGCCAAGTCGGCATCTACCGGCCATGCTGAAGAAAATGCATTCGAAGCGGTCTGAGACTCCAATGACGGACCTCTTTTCAGGACACATTCACCGATGTTTTCACGTACGTAATATGCAGGGCAATCTTCGGTATATTCATAATTGTTATAATACCAGCTCATGTCCCAACCGAGAATCATATATCTTGCTATGATATCGTCTTCAGTGACAGGCATGATTCTAAATGTCACGTCATCATCATAGAAGAACAGCCCGCAGTACGTGGTAGGTGTTTCCGGAATTGTCAGGTCAGCAATGGAGCTGCCGTCCCTTACCGATATGATGATATCCGAAAGCTCGTCTCCGGCATTCACCGTCAGGTCACCGCCATACTTCTGTCCTGCCATTTCAGAATCGGACAGGAGACAATTGGACACACTGACATAAAGACATTCATAATCTTCAGGATTTTCATAAAGTTCATCAATGGTTACTGATACAGGAGACAAGGTATGCCCTTCGCTCAATACCTCGACATCTTCAGAAGATATTCCCCTTATCATCAGGGCGCCATTTTGTCTTGTCAGAGTCTTGCCTACCACATTAACGGCGATTGAATCCCCGAGATCCAAAGTTGACGAAGCATCTCCCAGTTCAATCGATATTCCGCTGGTGACGCTTCTGCGCACATTTTGAATCACAACAGTTCCTTCAGGAGCATTACCGTCTGTCGCCGAAGAATTGACCACCCCGACAATCATGCTTGCTTCCGAAAGGTTTTCGGACGTGAGAACCACATCTTCTCCATCATAAAGATTCCGCACGTCATATATGGAAATGTACGGGCTCAACGTCCCGACAAATTCCCGCGGTGCCTCCTCACATGCAATGCAGGCTGCCGCTAATAGAGCAATCAGTATAAATCTTATTGTTTTCATCATTCTTCATTTATCGTTCTTCTGTCTGCCACCAGACCCTTGTATATACATTGTCTTCACCCTGGTCAGCCACGGCTGCAAAATAATTGTCCCTGTTGGTGGACTGTATATATACAGGATAGTTGAGCCTTGCCGGCATGATTCCTCCGTTCAAAAGGCCTGCGCCTTTCGGAATGACAGGGAAACCGGTCCTGCGATATTCAAACCATTGTTCAAGGTCCGTATAAAACAAGGCATAATACTTCTGGAGCATTATTTTGGACATCTTGTCGTCCAATTGCTCATCTTCATTCCACATGACAAGTGAATTGTCCATATATCCGTCAGGCAATTCACAATCCCACATTGCCATAGATGCCTCTATTCCGTTTTCATAATGAGTTGCAGCGTCAATGGAAGCATAGCCCTTTACGGCTATTTCAGCCAAAATGAACTCAAGTTCAGCATAATTGAGCATATTGCCCAATCTTGGATCCGTTTTCAATGCCAGACGGATTCTCGACTTCGCATAGACTTCTGCACCTACCGGATAACCGCTTTCCACGCCTTCCCAACCTGAGGCATAAGTATCTGCCCATACTGCCCGTCTCGGGTCGTTCCAATTGTTCAGATTGTCCAGAAAAAATGCAGCCATGACACTCTGCCTCCAATCGGCATCCCTCAACGTATAGAATGGGGACGTATAAGGAGTTTCGCCTGTCCACATCAATATTGCAGAATCGTCATTGCTTGTCATTATAGGATATGAATCAGGGCTTTCCACTATCATTTCCGATATTTTGTCCGCTACCTCCCTTACTGCGGAAACCCTCAGCAACAACCGGAGATACAAAGAATTTCCGAATTTTCTCCATTTGGTATAGTCACCATGAAATACCGGGTCGCAGATGGTCTTGTCATCAGGGAAGGCCGCCCCGTCTGCGAGCAATTCGTTAGCCCGCTCCAATTTCAGGAAAATATCCTCGTAGATTGTTTCCTGCTTGTCGAATACAGGCATCAGCACCCCTTCTCTGCCCTTGCATGCCTCAAAATATGGGATATCGCCATACGTATCCGTAAGCATTGAAAACACCCAGCTTTGGCATATAAGCGATATTCCCATGAGGGTATTGTAGAACTTGTCGCTTTCAACGGCATACAATTCTTCTGCCGTATTGTAAATGTCAATAAAGTTTGTCAGCTGCACATACCAGTTGTTCCACAGATAATCGGCTTCTGAAGCACGCACATCATATCTGAAAATCCTGCCCTCCTGGTCACCCATCAGCACTGTCACCTGCATAAGTTCATTTGTCAGCCGCCTTGCCCTGCTCATGTTTGATTTGACTACATTTGTCAGGGCAGGAGCGAGCAGAGCTTCCGGCAAAGCCTCCTCGCTTGTATTAGGGTTCTTGCTCAGTTCACGAAACTCCTTGGAACATGATACAGGAGCAAGAACCAGAATCGCTGCCATTATACCCAAAATAACATTTTTCATTGTTGTCATGTCAACCTCCGTCAGAATTGTAGTTTCAATTGGACTCCGAAATTTCTGGTGGCAGGGAACTGCGCTATTTCAAATCCCTTATCGATACTTCCGTTATTGAGCGTACCGAATTCAGGATCGAACGCAGGCCACTTTGTAATCATGAACAGATCTCTGCCATATACACCTATGCTCAATTTCTCGAGACGTATCTTGTTTATGAGCTTTTCCGGGAAAGACCAGTTCAGGCTCACTTCCCTCAATTTGAGAAAATCCGTTGAAAACATTGCACCTTCAAGGTTTTCCCTTCCCGCATGTCTCGTATAATAAGTCCAGATTTCTTCTGCCACGACATCATTCTTCCTGTAAGAGCCGTCTGGATTTTGAATTACTCCGTTGCCTATTATGCCATTGTATCGTCCCGGCAAGGTATCGGCATGTTTTCCGTGCTCCATAAGCATAGCATACGTAAAAGAATAGCCCATTGCCCCATACTGACCGTCAAACAGGATGTTGAAATCAAACCCTTTCCATTTCAATTCAGTCCCGAATGAGTATTTGCCTTTCGGCGTGCTGTCT
>CALVDU010000054.1 GCA_944326375.1 uncultured Bacteroidales bacterium
CAGTGCTCTTTCTTATTGATGGAGAACGTATTGCCGGAGAGACACTCGACAATGTGGACTACAACAGGCTGAACCTCGACAACGTGGAGAGGATCGAAATCGTGAAGGGCGGGGCCTCGTCCCTTTACGGCTCCAATGCAGTGGGCGGGGTCATCAACCTCATCACAAAGGAGAGCGACGAACCGTGGTCGGTCAATCTTAACGCCCGTTACGGGGCGCACAATGAACAGAAATACGACGGAAGCGCAGGCTTTTCATCCGCAAAAGGGAAGGTGAGCAATCTGCTCAATGCACAATACCGCAGCATTGACACGTATGATGTGGGCGGGACCGGAGACTTCAATACCGTGTATGGCAACAGATCCCTGAGCGTGAAGGACAGGCTTGTATATTCGCCGCTTGAAAATCTGAAATTTACGGCACGCGTGGGCTGGTATCAGCGGGAGAGGGATGCCGATGTCATCGTCAAGGACAGATACAGGGACATCAACGGAGGTCTCAAGGGCAACTGGAAGATAAACGGCAACGGCGACCTTGAAATTTCATACGCCTACGACGAATACAACAAGAGCGACTTCATGAGCAACACGGGTTCCGATGTGCTCAATTACAGCAATGTGCAGCACAATGTCAGGGCCATGCTCAACTGGACATTCGGCAAGACCGGAACGCTTACAGTCGGAGGCGATTTCATGAACGACTATCTGTTGTCGTACCAGTTCGAGGACGGAGGAAGCCACAGCCAGATCACTGCGGACGGCTTTGCCCAGTTCGACTGGAATGTGGTGAAGGGGTTCAATGTCATAGGCGGCGTGCGCTACGACTATTTTTCCGAAAAGAAAATCAGCAGTGTTTCCCCGAAACTCGGTCTCATGTACAGGATAGACAGTCCGAAAGCGGGCCATTTTGCATTCCGCGGCTCTTATGCCAAGGGATTCCGTGCCCCGACCCTGAAAGAGATGTACATGTCGTTCGACATGGCCAGCATCTTCATGATATACGGGAATCCGGACCTGCAGTCGGAGGTAAGCCATAATTTTTCCCTTTCGGCCGAGTATTACAAAAGCAATTTCAACGTTACGGCAACCGGCTTTTTCAACATGGTCCGTAACGGAATCACCACAATCTGGAATGAGGAACTGAACAGCATGGTCTACGCCAACAATGCCCCGACCAACATTGCAGGGGCGGACGTGACCTTTTCGATGCGCCTCCCGTGCGGTTTCGGCGGCAAGGTTTCCTACACCTGCACAAAGGAATATACGGTGGACGGTTCTCCGTCGATGTCCAGCACAAGGCCGCACGCTTTGACGGCAAGGGTGGAATACGGCAGGAAATGGAAGAATTACGGGTTCAACCTCGCATTGTCCGGGCGCTATCTTTCGGGATTCACGACCAACGTCTATGCCGACACGACTTTCGAGACACTTGCCGAGCAGAGGTATCCCGGCTATACGCTGTGGAAACTCCTCTTCACTCAGGACGTGTGGAAGGGCATAAAGGTCAATCTTATAGTTGACAATCTGTTCAACTATGTGCCGGACTATTATTACAGCAATTCTCCGGTGACCGTAGGCACCACGTTCGCCGCCGGACTTTCACTCGCCATAGAAGAAATGTTCAAAAAACGATAAGGAAAAAATATAAAGGACAGGAATGAAAAGAAAAATTATTATTGCAGCGGCAGCAATCGTCGCCGCCGCTGCGCTGCTCGGAGTCTGGTGCCGCTGGTTCTCCCCGACGAAGGTAGCCTTCGTGAACTGGCAGGTGTCCGAACTCGGGCAAATCGCCAAGGCGAATGACAATACTTTCTTGAAAATCAGCGAACTGCCGCAGACCGACCTGTCGGAAGCAAGGCGTTTCGACATGGTGTTCATCAACGGCATGGGGCTGAGAATCACTGCCGAACAGAGAGAGGCACTGCGCAGGGAAGCAGAAAAGGGGCTCCCCGTGCTGGTGACAGCCGCCACCAACCCCGACAACGGCATCGTTTCAGTGGATTCACTCGCCGCAGAATCCCTGAAGCAGTACCTTTCCGGAGGAGGCAGAACCAACTACAGGAACATGCTCCGCTATGTCCGCAGGAACGTGGACGGCAAGACATTCCGGGCACCTGTTCCGGAAGCCGCCGTGGAGCGCACGTATTATATGATTTATCATGCCGACACGTCGGTTCCGGACAACGAGGATCTCGGATTCAATTCCATTGCTGAATATGAAGAATTCCTGAAAAGGGAGGGGCTCTACGAAACGGATGCCCCGAAAATCCTGCTCACGGGTCAGATGGGAGAGCCGTCCGGACTGGTCGCCGCCCTTGAAAAGGCCGGCAATGTGGTCTATCCCGTAAGGTTTGCAAGGACATTCTTCGGCAATGGACATGCCGACAGCGTGAAGTTCTCCGCAGTCATAAACATGGCCCACGGACGTATGGGAGACTATGTCGTGGACTATCTCACGAAGCACAACATCCCTCTTTTCGCCCCTCTGAACGTCAATTCCCTTGTTGAGGATTGGGAGAGCGACAGAATGGGGATGAGCGGCGGCTTCCTTTCGCAGAGCGTCGTGACTCCTGAAATAGACGGGGCGATACGTCCGTTCGTCCTTTTCGGCAACTATGTCGGGGATGACGGCCTGCAATATCTGCATGCCATTCCGGAACGGCTGGAGCATTTCGTCAATGCGGTCGGAAATTATATTTCCCTGCAGCGCAAGCCTGAAAGAGAAAAGAAAATAGCCATTTATTATTTCAAGGGCCCGGGGCAGAGTGCCCTGACTGCAGGGGGCATGGAGGTGGTGCCTTCCCTCTACAATCTGCTTGTAAGGCTCAGGGAGGAGGGCTATGACGTGTCCGGCCTGCCGTCTTCTGCCGCAGCCCTCGGGGAAATGATACAGAGGTACGGTTCATTTCCTGATCCCGACAGGATGACAACCGACGGATTCGTCAGGACGGCACACCCGGAAATCATCACTCCGGAGCAATATTCCGAATGGACATCCGAATTCCTCGCTCCGGAACTCCAGAAGGATGCAGAGTCCGTGAACGGAGAATTTCCGGGATCGTACATGGCTACTTCCGACGGCAACCTTGCCATACCGAGACTCCGTTTCGGAAACGTGGTCCTGCTCCCTCAGCCTGCGGCAGGGATTGGAGACGATGATTTTGCCATAGTCCACGGCACGGATGCAGCCCCTCCATACGCTTATATCGCTTCCTACCTGTGGGTGCAGTTCGGGTTCAGGGCAGATGCACTGATTCATTTCGGGTCACACGGCAGTCTGGAGTTCACTCCGCGCAAGCAGGTGGCTCTCAGCCGCCTGGACTGGGGAGACAGGCTTGTAGGGGACTTGCCTCATTTCTATGTCTATACGATAGCGAATGTCGGGGAAGCCATGACGGCAAAACGTCGCTCGTATGCAGGTCTGCATTCATATCTTACCCCTCCTTTCATGGAAAGCGGGGTGCGCACGACTTATTCCGGACTGACTTCCCGGATAGAGGAATATGACAGGCTTCTCGGAAGTGACAAACCTGATGCAAACGCTCTTGAAAAGGCTTCAATTGCCGTCAAGGAAACGGCAATGGAACTCGGGATATGTTCTGAACTCGGGCTTGACACAATCCCCGGAAAGGCATATTCGGAGTCCGAAATCGCAAAACTCGGGAATTTTGCTGAAGAACTTGTCAGCGAGAAGATTGCCGGAGCCCTGTATGTCATGGGAGAGCCTTATGAGGCAAAATATATACGTTCCACGGTACTTGCCATGAGCACAGACCCGGTAGCCTACGGACTTTATGCCATAGACAGGGCAAAGGGCAGGGCAGAGGCAGGAATGGAAGACCGCAAGCCGGAATTTTCCCGGAAATATCGTGTCCCGGCAAAGAAAATTGTGGAAGGAATACTTGACGGTGGTAATGTCCCTGACGATGCCCGCATCTGCCGCATGGCGGGAATTTCATCCGGGGAATTGGCAAAGGCCCGTGAAATTTCGGCCGCTTCATCCGGAGGGGACGTATTCTCAATGATGCTCGGCATTGCCGAAGAAATGCCCGGCGGTCAGCAGAGACCGCAGGGGAGCGGACGGGCCAAAAGTTCCGACCCGGCCGCTGCATCGCAACGTTTTATGTCCGCCATGTTTGGCGGCAAAAACTGGACAGACGAGGAAAAAGCACTCGCCTCGGCAGTGACCGAGGTCGAGACAGCCCTTAAAAATGTCGTCGGATACCGTGACGCCCTTCTGGCAAGCCCGGAAAAGGAACTCGAAAGCATCATCAACGGTCTTTCAGGCGGCTATGTCGTCCCGTCTCCGGGAGGTGATCCTGTCGCCAATCCGAACACGCTTCCCACCGGCCGTAACCTGTTTGCCATAAATGCCGAGGCGACTCCGAGCAAAACGGCTTGGGACAAGGGCCGGAAACTCGCGGAAAACACCATTTCCCTGTACCGGGAGAGGCACAACGACAGCATCCCCCGCAAGGTTTCCTACACCCTTTGGAGCAGCGAATTCATAGAGACGGAAGGTGCCACCATTGCTCAGATCCTGTACATGCTCGGAGTGGAACCGGTATGGGATGTTTTCGGAAGGGTCACTGATCTTCGTCTAATTCCTTCTTCAGAACTCGGCCGGCCTCGCATAGATGTGGTCGTGCAGACAAGCGGACAGTTGCGTGACCTTGCGGCATCAAGACTTTTCCTGATAAGCCGTGCCGTGGAAATGGCGGCTGCTTCTCAGGACGACGCGTACGGGAATCAGGTTGCCGCCGGAGTGGTGGAAGCCGAAAGAATCCTCGTGGAGAAAGGTGTGCCGCCTAAGAATGCACGGGAAATGTCCACATACAGGGTATTCGGCGGAGTGAACGGAAATTATGGCACAGGCATACAGGGAATGGTGCAGGCAGGGGACTCCTGGACAGACGAAAGCGAGATTGCGCAGGTCTATCTCAACAACATGGGGGCATATTACGGGAGCGAGGACAAGTGGGAAGACATGCGCCAATATGCCTTTGAAGCTGCCCTTTCCGGTACCGATGCCGTAATCCAGCCGCGCCAGAGCAATACTTGGGGCGCACTCAGCCTCGACCATGTGTATGAATTCATGGGCGGGATGAACCTTGCCGTGCGCAATGTCACTGGAAAAGACCCTGATGCCTATCTGAGCGACTACCGCAACAGGAACAATGTGCGGATGCAGGAAGTCAAGGAGGCAATCGGGGTGGAAAGCCGCACGACAATCTTCAATCCCAATTATATAAAGGAGAAGATGAAGGGCGGGGCAGGAGATGCCGCTGCCATAGCGGAAATCGTGCAGAATACTTACGGGTGGAACGTCATGAAGCCTCAGGCGATAGACGAAAGGATGTGGAACAGCATCTATGATGTCTATGTCAAGGACTCATACGGGCTTGGCGTAAGGCAGTTCTTCGAGGACAAGAACCCAGCCGCAATGCAGGAAATCACTTCCGTAATGCTCGAAACCGCACGCAAGGGCTTATGGAAGGCTTCCGAAACACAGATTGCCGACATATCCGCAATGCACGCCGATTTCGAGAACATCGGCAGGACTTTCATGGATGAAACGGGTGCGGACGGCGGAGAGAAAGGTGTCGTGATGAAGAAGGAGGAGTTGTCCGGAACTGCCCCGTCGAGGACTAATCTGCTGAACAACACCATAATAGCCGTTTTTGCCGTTGCTGCTGTGGTATTCATGGCAATATTCATCAGAAAAAGGCGCAAGGCGGCGGAAGAGGAGCAATAATGGAGACGCTCGTTGTAGTACTGATGATTCTCATCACCTTGAGTTTCGTGCTGAAGCAGAGTTTCGGCAAGCCGTGGACCGTGCTGCCGATAACCCTCGTGGCTGCACTTTTTACAGGGATGATGTGGCCTTTTGCAATAGAACAGTCCAGAACGCAGATTTCCGCATGGCTTGCCGACTCCTCCCTGATGCTGGATGTGGCGGTTGTGCTCAGCATCGAAATCGTGATTCAGATGGCATTCTGCATCATGTCTGCGGAAATTTCTTCCGAAGGCCTCCTTCCCAAACGGAAGATCCTGCTGTACAAGATACTGAGGTGGTTTCCCGGAATACTGATTTTTCCTGTCCTTTTCAGTGCATTGACGTATTCTGTCTTTGCTTTTCCGGGAAACGGCTTCAGGCTTATGGCATGGACTCTGGCCGGACTGGTCGCAGTGCTGATCCCCGCCGGAGCATGGGCTTTCCGCAAACTCATTCCCGAAAAGGAACTGAGGCTTGAACTCCTTTTCATCTTCAATGCTCTTGCTGCCGTTTTCGGCATCATTGCAACCGTAAACGGCCGGACTGCCGTCGAAGGAATTTCGGATGTGGACTGGGCGGCGTTCGGCGGTGTCGTGCTGATAGCATTTGCCGGTGCTCTTCTGGGCTGGATTTTTTCAATGTTGTACAATAAAATCAAAAAATAATCATGAATTTCATATCAGACATACTTTTCTGGATTTCCACCGGACTTCTTGTGCCGGTTGTGGTATTGCTTATCCTGCTTTTCCTCCGTTCACTGCTTCTTGTGGGCAGTTTCTTCGGACAATATCTCAACATCCGCAAAAGCGGCAGGGCCTTGCGGCTCAAACTGGAAGGGCTTACACCCGAAACGGTGGAAGAACTCGGTACCATGTTGCCGAAGGGCAACAATTCCATTTCGGTACGTTATCTCAAGGACATGCTGGCGCACAAGGAAAGTCCCGCACACGTCAGGCGCATTCTCGCCGATTTCGAGATAGCGGCGGACAGGGACCTCTCCAAATCCAGGACTCTGACAAAACTCGGTCCCATGCTGGGCCTGATGGGTACACTCATTCCGATGGGACCCGCCCTCGTCGGACTTTCCACAGGCGACATCTCATCGATGGCTTACAACATGCAGGTCGCATTTGCAACCACAGTCGTGGGACTTTTTTCAAGTGCCGTGGGCTTCCTCACCCAGCAGGTCAAGAACCGCTGGTACATGCAGGACATGACCAATCTTGAATTCGTTGCCGAACTTCTCGGCGCAGGGGAGGGCAGATGACATGAAGTTCAGAAGAAAACTTTTGGGCCATGATGAAGACAACGACCCGATGAGCGTTGTCGGAAACCTCTTTGACGTGGCCATGGTGTTCGCCGTTGCCCTCATGGTCGCCCTTGTCACCCGCTACGACATGACCGAAATGTTCAGCCAGGAAGATTTTACCATCGTCAAGAATCCCGGCAAGGAAAATATGGAAATCATCACAAAGGAAGGCGAGAAAATCAACCGCTACACTCCTTCGGAAAACCAGGATGATTCCGGTCGGCGCGGCAGGCGCGTCGGGATTGCGTACGAGCTTGATAACGGCGAAATCATCTACGTCCCCGAATAATCCTGCCCGCTCTGCTGAGCCGGCGTTTTGTGACGTGAAAACGGGCATCCTGCGGCGTTACGTCGGGAAGACGCCAATCAGAATGTATGCCGCCGGATCATGTGAAAGTCGCACTTGATTTTCATCATGGTCCGGTCATGGATCATCTTTGCCGTCAGCTGGCCCATGCGCCTGAAATCGGTGGACACTGTCGTCAGTCCGTTGAGTATGATTTCATTGGTCGGGGATTCGTTATACGAGATTATGCCTATCTCGCTGCCCACTTCGAGGTTGAGTTCCCTCGCCCTGCGCACCAGTTCTATCAGCTCCGAATTGAGCTGGCTGTTCAGGATCAGGTATACTTCGTTTTTCCTTATTATGTCGGGAGTCACGGAAGTGTGGAATTCCGCCGGGATGTCATGGTCCTTGCAGAATGCCGCAACCGACTTCTGTATATATGGCCCGTAAAGACTGGACTGGAGAGTTATGACGTTGAGTTTGGAATAGGCCTTCAGCCTGTCTGTTGCGCCCGACAGGCCTTCGTATATGTCGTTTTCGAAATCCTGATATACTGCACCGTAGTTTCCCGGCAGATCCTTCAGATACCTGTCGACCAGTATCAGTTTCCTGTTCGGTATTCTTCCGAGAAGTTTCAGCGCCCTTTTCTGGATCTTCTCGTCAAGCGGGAAATGCGGGGTAATGATGTAGTAGTCGTAATTGTCGAGATTCTCGTTTATGTAGTATTCCAGGAGATCCACGCTCTGGTTGTGCAGCCTGATGGTTATTTCGGCCTCGTCGCCCATGCGTTCCGTGAACGAGTCGAACAGCACCTGCTTGTACTGGCTCAGTTTGTCGAACAGCACCAGTACCGTGAGTTTCCTGTCGGCGCTTTGAGGCGCCACATAGAATCCCTTGCCCTGCTTGGCCTCCACATACCCCTTGTCCCGGAGTACCGAATAGGCTTTCTTTACAGTCTCTTTGGATATGTCCAGACTTCCTGACAGTTCGTTCATCGACGGCAACGTCTGCCCGACCTTGTACACGCCTGATTTTATCATTGATTCATAATGCCCGACAAGCTGCTTGTATACCGGAACCTTGCTGGCATAATTGACAGAAAACCGTTTCATGGCAAAAACTCACAATATTTTTGACTTATCCAAAAAATAACTTATATTTGCACCACACTACACAACACCTAATAAGGCTACACTACACCATAATTTGACTGGCATGGCAACGATGCATACTTTTATGCAAACATACGCAAAAACAAAGAGCATAGCAAATTATTTGTCATGCCGGAACACTGCCGGTCATGAAACCGGAGCATTCCTGAATCGCAACATCTTAAAATCATTCAAAATGAACAGAAAAAACACATTACTCATCCTTCTGCTCTCCCTTTCGGGTGCATTATTCTTCAATGCCGGTGCGCAGCACTGGTCCCTTACCATGAAGAACATCATGCTCAATGCGCCTGACCTGGAAGAGGCCGGTACTCTTGCCGTGAATCCGGAGGCAAAGAATTACCGCTGGTCTGTAGGCTGCGAAACCCTTGACAGGGACTATGCCGATTTCTCCAAATACAAGGACCACCTCGGAGCACTCGGAGTGGGTTATGCAAGAATACAGAGCGGATGGGCGAAGTGCGAGCAGAAGAAGGGCAGGTACGATTTCGCATGGCTTGACGAAATAGTGGACGGAATCTGCGCCCAGAACGTGAAGCCGTGGATGTGCCTGTGCTACGGCAATCCGATATACGGGGCGCAGAAAGGGCTCGGTTCCGTGATTTTCGATGACGAGGAGACCATGGGCGCATGGCTCAAATATGTCAGGGCCGTTGTGCAGCGCTACAAAGACAAGGTGGCCATGTGGGAAGTCTGGAACGAACCAAATCTTCACGGGAACTCCAAATATCCGGAAAGGTATGCCAACCTTCTCTCAAAGACAGTTGACGTCATCAAGTCTGTCGACGAGGATGCCGTCATAATAGGCTTCGGAGCATCACGTATGCCGCTGAAATATATCGAAAGCGTAATGGACGAAATGCAGAAGCAGGGCAAGGCGGACATACTGGACTATATCAGTTTCCACCCTTATTATGAGAACCCGGACGATGCGATGCCGGAGATTCTTGCACTGAAGTCTCTCGTGGAGACATATTCCGACAAGATAAAACTTTTCCAGGGCGAAAGCGGCTGTCCGTCCATACTGGAATGGGGGCATGCCCTCCGCTACAATGAGTGGTCTGAATACAGCCAGGCAAAATGGGACATGAGGCGCATCGCCAACGATTTCTCGATAGACATCCCTTCGAGCATATTCACCCTTGTGGATCTCCAGTATCCGAACATGCAGCAGTCATTCGGCCTGGTCAGGACAAATCTCCTGAAGGAGCCGGTGTACCGCCGTCCGTCATTCTACGGCGTGCGCAACATGTGCACCATCCTCACGGAAAACAGGAAGCCTGACGGCTGGCTCGAGTATGAGAGCAACGGTTCACGGAAAATCACGGCAGTGGCCATAAAGGACGAGTCCGGACGCAGGATCGGCGCAATGCTCTGGTTCGGCGACAGAATTCCTGACAGTTCCCTCGAGAGGACTCTTACGGACGTGACCCTGAAGGGTCTTGACCTAAAGAACCCGGTTTGCGTCGACCCTCTTACAGGCAAGGCATATCTTCTTGACATCAAGAGAGGCGGCAATTTCGGCGGCACTCTGAAGATTTATGGCCTGCCTATGTGGGACTGCCCGATTTTCGTCATGGAAAAGGACAGCGTACAACTTGAGAATGCCGTTGAGGCTCGCAAGAGCGGTTCCGCACAGGATATGCACTATTAAACCGTACCGCCATGACGTTGTTCAGACCGAATACAGCAGGGAAGTCCTACAAATGGGAGGTGCTTGTCCTGCTTTGGATGGCATATCTCCTCAACCAGGCCGACCGGCAGGTCTTCAATACTGTCCTGCCCCAAATCAAGGAAAGCCTTGAATTGAGCGATGTGGCCGTCGGGTGGATAGCCACCATATTCAATCTTTTCTACGCCGTTATGGTGCCTATCGGAGGCTGGGCAGGTGACCGCTTCAGCCGCAAGTGGGTAACGACGCTGAGCATCCTGTTCTGGAGCATCGCCACGATGTTCACCGGTTTTGCCGGAGGTTTCCTCGCCCTTGTCCTGTTCAGGAGTGTGGCTACCGGAGGCGGAGAGGCATTCTTCGGTCCGGCCAACTATTCCCTTGTGGCCAGATACCATACCGACACGAGGGCAACGGCGATGTCGATCCACCAGACTGCATATTATATCGGGATCATAGCCAGCGGCTGGGTTGCCGGGCATATAGCAGACACGCTCGGCTGGGAATGGGCTTTCACGATATTCGGTGCTGCCGGTGTCATCTGGGCGATAGTCATGATGATAAGGCTGAAGGACGGGGATGACGAAAAACCGCAGGTCCGGGAAAAGAAACCCGGATTCTTCGAAGGCTTCAAGGCTGTGTTCACGACTCCGACAGCCCTGATGCTAACAATCGGCTTCAGCGGGCTTATCTTCGTAATCACAGGTTATCTGACATGGATGCCTACCTATCTCCACGAGAATTTCGGCATGAATCTCGCCGGAGCAGGTTTCCACTCCATGTTCTATACCCATCTGTTCGCATTCTTCGGCGTTCTGCTTGCCGGAGGCCTTTCAGACAAGATAGGTGCCGTCAAGCCGTCGAGGCGCATGATGCTCCAGGGGATCGGACTCCTGTTTGCAGTGCCGTTCATTTTCCTTATGGGCAATTCCGCATCTCTTTGGGCAATATATGTCGGATGCGCAGGATTCGGATTCGGACGAGCATTCTTCGACGCCAATCCCTACACTGTGCTTTACGATGTCACTCCTGAACGTCTGCACTCTTCATGCTCCAGCGTGATGATAATGACCGGGTTCGGAGTCGGCGCTCTCGCTCCGGTGGTGCTCGGCGCCATAAAAGGCTCCCTCGGACTCTCATTCGGCTTCACTTGCCTTGCGGCAATATGGGTCGTTTGCGGGGCAATGATGCTCGTGATAAGCCGTACACATTATGCAAAAGACTATAATTCAATAAAAAATGGACAAAAATGACAAAGCCGGAAAGGCAAGGGCGGGACTTCTGCTTATAGGGTCGCCCCGCTTCAAGAATCTGTCCGGACCCGAAAGGGGCACTTACGGTGAAAGGAAAGAAAAGGCCGTTGCCGAAATCCTGTCCGGACTGGACTTTGTGGACGTGGTTTTCCCCGGCATCACATACGAAAGGGAGGATGCAGAAAAGGCCATTGCGCAATTTACTGCCGAGAAGGTGGATTTCGTGATAGCCGAATTCCTCTCATGGTCGGAAGACTTCGCATGGATAAGGTTCCTGAGGGACATGCCTGAGATCCCGATGATTTTCGTGAATGTGGCAAAGGACAAGATGACTTTCGAGACCACCCTCGATGAGGATGATTTCATCGACTATCTCTGTGCAGGAACCCTCGTCGGCTCATTGGAGGCTTCGGGTTCCGTCAAAAGGGTACCGAGGAAAAACATGAAAATCATAATGGGCACAAGGGCGGATGCCGTTGAGGAAATACGGCGTTTCGCCATAGCCGCAAAAACGAGGACTGTGCTGCGCAATTCCTCGGTGGGACTTCTCGCCAACATGAACGAGGCGATGTGGTCCACCTATATCGACAATTATGACCTGTTCACGAAGATAGGTCCCGAGATCCATTATCTGCCGTATTCCGACTATGGGGCCGAGATAGACGGCCTCGACGAGAATGAAGTCAAGGCATGGTGCGACGATCTCACATCCCGCTACCGCATGATGGATGACGTGGAGTATGACAAGTTCGTGGGCTGCGTGAAGGCTTCGCTTGCCCTCAAGAACATGGCGCAGCGCAACGGCATCGATGTCATGGTCTACAATGATATCGACCAGGCTACGTTCCGTACCGCAGGCTGCCGTGCCGGTTTCTACCACGAATGGTTCAACGACAATCTTTCCGTACTTGTGCCGGAGGCCGACATCGGAGCGGGAATCATAACTTACGTGCTGAAAATCATGACCGGAAAGCACGTCAATTTCCTCGAGCCTTTCCATATCGAGGATGCCTATGGCACATTTGCCGGAGGACACGCCGGTCCGAATGACCACAACGACCCTCTATGGAAGGACAATGTGGTCATCGCCCGGGACGTGCGCTTCGCCAAGACTTCGTGGAAATACGCGGGTGCGCCGTTCGCATGGTACAGGATCAGCCCCGGCATGAAGACCATCGCCCAGCTGCTCGAGGAGGACGGAAAATACAAACTTGTCTGCTTCATGGCGGAATCTCTTCCGGGAAAGCACCTGCTTGCAACCTATTCCCACAGCATCTTCCGTCCTGTCGTTCCAGTGAAGGAACTCTTCGGAAAAATCCTGAACATAGGCGCGACGCAGCATTTCGCTGTCGTCGACGGAGACTGGACGAAGGAACTCGGGACATTTGCCGAGATGATGAATTTTGAATTTTATAACATAAAATAAACTGCAAGCCGAGTGCAAAGCCGAATGGATTCGGGTATGCCGAGGCGCAGCGTGATTATAAACACAGTTTAAAATAACGATCTACCCATGAGTTTCATGTATAACCCATTTCCTTACGATGACCCGAGGCCGGTCAATCGTCCGGAATTGACAGAAAACGCAACAAAAAGCATCGTAGCCGGTTCTGCAAAGGCTGCAGCCGCCCTTGCCGGAGAAATTGCGGCAAGAATGAAGAAAGACGGAAAAAATGTGGTCCTTGCATTTGACGGCTACACCACGGCCAGCTGGAGGACATTCCTCAATCTGCTCGGGCAGCGGCTCGCCCTGGCGGGAATACCTCTTGAGACAGTCGACTTCGACAAGGAGGTCTTCAAGTCAGGCAAGGAGATAGACGACATGATAGATCCCCTGCTCGAATGGGACACCAAAAAAGATCCGACTCTCCTTTTCGGAAAAATATACAAGGGCGGCTATGAAGGCTTCGTTGACCCGGAAAAGGCCGGAAAGTTCAAGGCAGCCATGACGCAGGCGGCCTCCGGCAGGGGAAAGGCGATAGCCGTATTCGGCTACGGATGCCTCATCAGCGAATTCCGCGGACTGTATGACATCAGATGCTACTTCGACGTCACTCCTAAGGAATCAATCCTGCGCATAAGGAACGGACGTTATGCAAACATAGGCAAGAAAATGCCTGATCCTGCAAACAGGATAATCCGCCGTTGCTATTACTGCGATTTCGAGGTTGCGGTGCACAACAGGGGAGACCTCCTGAAGGGCGGGCACATCGACTGGTATTTCGAGTCGGACCATGAAGATGACGTGAGGATGATTCCGGCCGCTGCGCTGGACGAGATTTTCTCATCTCTCGCAAACTACCCGTTCCGCTGCAAGCCGGTGTATCTTGAAGGTGTCTGGGGCGGCACATACATGAAGAAACTGCGCAATCTTCCGGACACGATGCGAAACTGCGCATGGGTGTTCGATTTCATTCCGATGGAGGTCAGCATCCTCGTGGAAGTTGGGGATACCATCGTGGACTTCCCTTATTTCACTTTCGTGCAGAAAGAGGGAGTGAAGATCATGGGAGAGAAATGCGTAAAGAAATTCCACGGCTATTTCCCTATAAGGTTCAACTACGACGACTCATATCACAGCACCGGCAACATGTCCATCCAGTGCCATTCCGGAGCAGCCTTCAACAAGGCCGAATACAACGAGTTCGGAAGACAGGACGAAAGTTACTACGTGGTTGTCACAGGACATGACGCAAAGACTTTCATCGGGTTCAGGGACGATGCAGACATTGACCAGTTCTGCAAGGACATCGAGGCCGCCGACACGCAGCACAAGCCGGTGGACTACATGAAATACGTAAGTTACGAGGAATCGAAGCCGGGGCTTCAGGTAATGATACCTGCCGGGACAGTCCATTCTTCCGGACGCAACCAGGTCGTTCTTGAAATCGGAAGCCTCACGATAGGTTCGTACACATACAAGATGTATGACTACCTGCGCCTTGACTTTGACGGCAAGCAGCGCCCTATCCACACATACCTCGGAGAAAAGACCATAGTCCGTGACAGGCGCACATCCTGGGTGAGGGACAATATCGTCCAGAAGCCGCGGCTTGCGGACAGCGGGGAAGGCTGGGAAGAGTACATCGTCGGAGAAAGCAGCCTCCTGTACTTTTCGCTCCGCCGCCTTGAATTTGAAACAGCCTGCCAGCAGGACACCAAGGGCATCTTCCACGTGCTTACCGTCGTGGACGGGGAGAAAGTCAGGGTAAGGAGCCTCGACAATCCGCAGCGGTGCTATGAGGCCGATTATATGGATATCGTGGTCGTTCCTGCCGACATGGGACGTTATGTCATCGAGAACCTCGGCAAGGAACCGATAAGGATTCACAAGACCATGCTTCGTGATGGATTCGAAAATGACCCGGATTGACGGTTGCCGGCTCCTCCTTGATGTGGGCGGTACCTTCATCAAGGAGGTTCTGGCATACGCTGACGGGAACTTCGTCCCCGGCAGCGAGGACTCCGTGCCTATAAATTCCGACGGCACGGAGTCCCAAATCCGTTCATCCTTGAATTTGGCGTTGATACATGCAAGAAATTTCGCTTCTGACGAGGGGATGCAAATTGCACGGGTTGCAGTGGCAATTCCCGGTCCATTCAATTTCGACGAAGGCGTCTTTCTGATGAAGCACAAGTTCGCTTCTGTGTTCGGAAAGCGTTTTGAGGACATCGCTGAAGCCGGCATCCTGCCCGGAGCGAAGTTTTCTTTCATCCACGATGTCAACTGCATGCTTCTGGGGGAAATGTTCAGGGGAAAGGGCCGGGACTACGATAATGTCGCCCTTGTGGCTTTGGGCACGGGACTTGGCTTCACGATGTGCGTAAACCGCGAAATCCTGCTTTCTCCGCTGAAATCTCCTGCGGTTTCCATTTTCAACAGGCCGTACGGGGAAGGAATCCTTGAAGACTATGTTTCCAAAAGAGGATTTCTGAAAATCTATTCCATGTTTTCCGGGACTCATGATGAAAGCCTTACTGTAGCGGATATCGGAAGCATGGCGGAAGCGGGAGCGGAGCCGGCTTTGAAGACATTTTCCGAAGTGGGCAGGATCCTTTCCGGAAGCATCAGGCCTCTGATGGAAGAATACGGCATACAGTGCCTGCTGTTCGGCGGTCAGATTTCCCGTTCGTTCCGCTTTATGGAAGACTCTGTTCGGCAGGGGCTTCGTGGCGTCAGCACCCTCAGGGAAATCAGCACCGTTTCCGACATCTCTTCCGCCACCTTCAACGGTCTCATCAGTCTCCCGTAACCCGCGGAGAAGCCTGCTTTATTTCAAGCGAGGCTATAGTTCAGACTCCATTCCGCCGATTCCCCCGGGAAGAGGCGGAGTTTTATGTATGGCTCCACGCAGGCTACTTGGCTGTTGGCCCAGAATACGGCATGGTCCATCTGCATGCTGCATTCCGCTTCCACCCTGCATCCTGTTTTTGCATTGGCTGCGGAAAATCCGTATCCTCGCCCGCTTTCTGCCTCAAGCCTCAGATCCCCGATGAAGACCGATTCCCCATTCTCGAGCCTGTCTGAAAACCTGATTCCGGTTTCCGTAAGAAAAGCTTTGCCACATCCTCCTTCCCTCCATTTGCCGGAAGGTCTGAACGGGAAGTCTATCATCGTGTTCGGACCGACACACCTTTGTCCGAGTGTCCAGAAATTGTGGTTGTAGACCGAAGTGTCTATGATTTCCGGCCCGAGATTGATCATCCGGCACTCTATCGAAAAGGCTTTTTCTTTCTTGGCCAGAGAAATTTCCTTTTCATAGTCGTAGCCGTATTTTTCTCCCATCAGGAAATGTCTGAATTTTGCCGAAGTCTTTGTGTGTTCTATCGTCCTCGTCCCCTCCCTGACAATTTCGTAGAGCCTGAACCTGTCGTAGTCTGCATAGTCTGGCCTTTTCAGCAGACCTACCCCTATTTTGAGGAAAGAATCCCCGGGCAGGGCATTCTCATACCCCACCTGGGAAAACTCGTCTACAGGACCGCACACGCAGTCATGTCTCAACGGATCATAGTCCTCAAACCATTCTTCTGAGTAGACTGCATTTCCGCATGTGACGGTGCGGAAGATTCCCGCCCAGTCGAACCGGGTACCTCTGTAGTAGCCGGTCCGGCTGTCGGGTATGCACAGCTCCATCTGCACTTCAGTTGTTTTCAGTTTTACGAACATTTTATCAGATGTAAGTCCGACGAATCTGCGTTACAGCACTATTTCGCTTTCCGGAAAACAAGAACTGCGAGACCGTTTCGTCCGAAGGATACTTTGCATCCGTCCGTTTCGGCGGGTCCGAGCACCGAACTTTCGGCGAGTTCATATCCGGGTACGGATATGACGGCTTCAGTGGTTTCCCTGTCCGGATTTGTGGCGACTATCGCCATTTCGTCCCCGTTTGTGAATGAACGGGCTTGGATGTCATCTCCAGAAATGCTGAATCCGAGCACGTCATTGTATGTCCCCTCCAAAAGAAGCCGGGAATATTTCCTTTTTATCGCATTCGCCCTTGTAAGATAGTCCTTGTATATCGGGGTCTTGTCTATGAGGTCGCGGCAGCGGTAGATTTCAATGTCGTTGACTATGCCTTTCATCAGGTACATGTTCACCCTTCTCTCCACGTCGGTGTCGTCCCTGAGTTCCCTGTCGGAGAACACGATTTCAGGGAAGGTGTATCTGAACAGGTCCTGGAAGCTGTCCGGGCCGTAGTTCCCCGGATAGCAGTGGATATAGTCGCAGAACTGTGCCGTATAGTCCGTCAGCCATTCCGTGCCGAGGGCGAAATCCGGATCGATGGCGTCGATGTGGTCCCTTACCTGTTTCAGCGCCTGTCCCTTGTCGTGGATTACCCTGATGTTCGGCACTGGATATTCACGGTTGAGGTCCCAGTCTGTCTGCTTGTCTTCGGCGTATCCCAACTGGTCGTAGAATACGCTGTTGGCTCCGCATCTGTACGCCCTGTCTGCCATTTCTATGAGCATTTCTCTCCAGAGGGAGTCCCTCGTGTCGGAGATGTGGAACGTGCGTGCGTCATATTCCCCGAGCCATGTGCCCATCGAAGTGAACTTATAATGGGCGGTAAGTTCCGCTCCGGTGTTGTCCCTGTAGCAGTTTGACTTTCCGCTTTTGTAGAAGCGGCTCTCCCTGTCCACGAGCTTGCCGTTGTAGTACATCAGCAGTTTGCCGCCTCCGGACTTGAACCGGGCGATGGCCTCGGCCCAGCCCTTGTCTCCGCCCTGGGAGTCGTCAGGGGAGTAGTCCGGATTCCCGTTGTCCATCCCTTCTTTCCACCAGCCGAATGCAAGGACGGCGTCAGTGCCGACCTCCTTGCCGACATTCCTTATCCTGCCGTAGAGGTCGCTGTACTTGAAGAAGTATTCTCCGTACTGGTGCTTGAAGATGATGCGCTGCCAGCCCGTCATCTGCCTTACCCATTGAGGGGTCCCCCTGTGGTCCCACCACTTGTCGGCCCATGCCCTGTAAAGTTTTGCGGCATGATGCCATGTGCCGGAATAGGGGGCCACGACATTGGCATCACAAGTCCATGTCTCTCCGCAGAAGCAATGCGGGTATTTGTAGAATCCGCATTCGAGACCGTTGAATTCCCCTTTGTCGTCCGGATAGAGCCTCAATCCGTGCCATGTGTCCTGGAACTGCGTGTCATGGCTGCCGAAATACAGCCCCTGCGAGTCGCCTGCGAGGATAAAGCAGTTCATGGACACTCCTGACGGATATTTCACGTCCATCTGGCGGAAATACTGTGCGGGAGTCATGTACGGCTTGGTATTGCTCTTGGCATATATCGTCCCGATCGGGTCGGAATAGCGCATCCCTCCTGTTTCCGCCGTGATGAGGCAGTGGTCTTCAGGCAGGTTCATCCTGCCCACAAGAGGATACTGAAGTTCCCTGACCACGACGTGTTCCTCGTTGTTGGAGATTTCCGAAGCGAAGCGTACCGCTTCTCCGTCAGGGAATATTTTCAGGGTGAGGGATATGTCGAGGAGTCCGGCTTCGCCGGCGAGCCTGCCGTAGTGTATGGTTATGGCCTTTCCGTCGAGGCTCACTTCAGGATTCTGTCCCTCTCCCGTGATTTCGATTTCCTTGCGGTCGGGGGAGTCGTAGTACATTCTCCACAGAAAGTCCCCTCCGGCATAGTTGTGTCCGGTGGCGACGTTTGTCAGTCCTGTGAGCCTCCCGTCCTGTGAGACGGAGACCATTACATGTCCGTTTCCGGCGGAGATGTTTTCAGGCCGGGCCTTGTCCCCGGCAGGAGAGGCCGATGATGCCGGTCCTGCGGAGAGGAGGAGCCCCAATGCAATCGGAATGCTGAAGGCAAATGGTTTCATCTTTTTTTTCGTTTCGTTTGTCAATACCATGTGGTGGCAGGGTTTATTTTCATGTCGGAATAGATAGGGAAGTGGTCTGAAGCAAATTCCCCTTCGTAGAGGGCGTCGTTGCAGACGTAGTTCAGCGGCTCTATCCCGTCTCCGCGGAAGAAGATGTAGTCTATGCGTCTTGCGGATTCCATGTCCTTGTCGTGGTCATATCCGTTGTATGTGCCCGACGGACCGGTCTTCTTGTCGGCAGGAAGCCAGATGAAGGTGTCGTTCCAGTGTTGCCTCAGTCTTGAATATGTGGAGCTTGTCGGCGTGGCATTCAGGTCCCCGACGAAGATGGAAGGCAGGTTTTCCGTATTGTATCTTGTTTCCTGCTCTTCGTAGACGTATGCGTATTTCGAGTTGGTCCCTGAATTGAGGTGCCCATGGCTGACCATGAAGAAGAACCTCAGGCCGTTTCTCCTCAGGTCTTTCATGATTGCCCAGCAGGCTCCGCGGCGGTAGTTCCCGCTCGAACCTGTGTCGTTGACCGTGCTCTCGTCAGGAGTGTCCGACACCCAGTAGAAATTCCATCTTTCGAGGGAAAGCACGCTTTTCTTGTAGAATATGCCCTGCGCCTTGTCTCCTGTCCCGGCCTGGTTGTATGGGCTGAAGAACCTGTAGCCGTAATCTCCTCCGGCTGCAGCAAGAAGTTGCGGAAGTTCCGACTGTATCGTGACATCCGCTTCCTGCACTCCGAAAATGTCGAAATCATTGTCTATGATAGATTCGACAAGACGGGTTTTTCGCTCTTCCCATGAGTTCACGCCGCTGTCGGCGGTGACCCTGAGGTTGTAGGAGCCTATCCTCAATGTGTCCGGCAGCCCGGCTATTTCTTCGGGAATCTCATTGCCGGCTTGCTGCCCGTTGTCATCGCTTTCCGGCTTGCTGCATGACATCGCATTGAGTATCAGTAAAGCGCAAAAAGAGGTGATTATTGTCATTCTCATTGTGTTCAAGAAAAAACCGGAGCGGGACGGCAGTCCGCCCCCGCATCCGGAAATGAAGTCATCAAATTATTCTGCTGTAGTTATGAGTATGTCGTCGACGAAGAAACGGTAGTCAGGTTCAACAGGATGCCCGTTGGATGTAATCATTCCGAGAGACAGGAAGGCTGAAGTAGTGACATCTGCGCTCGTGAGAGTAAGAACTGTGCTTTGGTCGGCCCCTTTGACTGTCATCGTGTATTCCTGAAATGCATCCATGCTCAAATTCTCAATCGTACCGTTTTCGACAGTCCCTGTTGTGGCGGTAAGGGTAGGTATCGCTTCTACAGGATAGCCGTATCCGGTGGTTATTCCTGCACATTTGAATTTGACTGTCAGGTCGGCAGTGTTCAATCCCATTTCTTTTAGCCTTTCTCCCACTTTGAGAGAGAAACTTCCTTTTCCATATCCGTCCTGTGCAGAATTTCTGTTTACATTTGATTCATCTGCATAACCTATTTGGATGAATCCGGGCTTTTCATAACAGAGAGTACATTCCATTATTGGATTTGATGGTGTGTATGAACCTGGCTTTGTTGCAGTAGTCCATCCTTTCATGTATCCGACAGGTATGTCTATGTACATGGCATTCACTCCTATGAGGTCGTCAAAGCCCTCGGAAAATACGACGGATGAATTGTCTTGTGCCGGTACATCAGACAGTTCGGCTTCAGCAGGGACTATTGCCAGTCCGTTTGCAAATGTGACGTACTTGTCTTTGTCTGTTGCTGCCGAGAAGGTCAATTTTATCCAAAGATACTTGCCTGCAGAGACTTTCTGTGCTTCAGGAATAGTAAATTTCACTGATTTCCATACGGCGTCTGATTTGGCAGTTTCGGCTGGGCCTGAGAAATCATTCCATGTTGCTCCCTCGTCTGAACTCCACGAGTATGTTGCGCCTCCTGCATTGGCTTCCTTTCTTGATCCGTAGCAGAAGCGTAAGTTTCCGGAGAGATCTTCCTTTACGGGTATTTTGATTAGCCAGTAATCACCTTCAACCCAATTATAAGCAGCAATGCCGGTCAAGAAACCTTTCATCATTCCAGGCTTGCTGTTGTTCGTATGAGAAGGAATATTTGTGGTAATTTCGGACGGTGTTTCTCCGAGTTGAGAACGTTCTATTACCATGCCCTTTTCGAAAGTGAAGGATGTCTCATCATGGGTAGCACCGGTAATTTCATGTTCGCCGAATGCAATGTCATCCGAAGGTATGTCGATACCATCAGCGCATTCGAACATCTGTACGATAGGGAAGGAGTAGCCTTCAACCGGGCCTGGACCCGGATCAACGGCTTCCTGACTGCCCGGCTGCGTTACCTTGATGTATTTGGTCACGCTCGAGTTTGAGGACGATACCGCCACATTGGCTGTCCTCTCTGATGCAGATTCGTTTTCGAGCAGCCTTACGTTGAATGTCCCGTTGCCCTCTCCGGACTGAGTGTCTGTCTGGAGCCAATCTGCACGGGCTCCGCTGTCATCCAGCGTTGTGACGGACCATTTGCAGTTTGCCGTCACCGTTACGGCAAAGGTCTGCTGGCCATAGTCTTCTGCAGTGTATTCCGTAGGATTCAGTTCGATGGAAGCGTTGCCCTCCTCGACCGGGTCCGGTTCTGTGCAGGCAAAAGGCACCATGCACAATGAAATTGCCAAAAATTTCAGATAATTCGCTTTCATATCTTTTTTGTTTAATGAATGTTTTTAATCAGTTCCACTGCCATCCCTCGTTCTGCCCTATTTCAGGGTTGACGTTGAGAGCGGTCACAGGTATAGGCTTGGTGTACATCTTGTCTTCCCAGTTCATCTGATAATTGTAGATGACATAGCCGTGGTCACCCTCGGAGAACGAGAAGTTCCTGTCAGCAGTGCTGGAGACTATCTTGTAGCCCGCATCGTTTGTGCTTCCGTTAGTGCTGACGAGATATTCCTTGCCGTTGAATGTGAATCCGTCGGCGGCTTCTTCCTCAGTCACCCATATTCCGGCCCATCCCTGGTGGTTGTATCTTCTTTCAATCAGATCCCCGAGACGCCATCTCATGAGGTCGTTGTACCTCGTGTCGTTTTCCATGAAGAGTTCGGTGGCCCTTTCGCGTCTGATTTCGAGAATGACGTCACTGAGCTGTGCCGGGTGTTCCACATCCTGCGTGTAGTAATCCCTGAGCCACTGGTCCGGAACATAAGCCCCGTCTTCAGGGTAGATGCTCGTCACTCCTGCCCTTCTGCGGAGTTCCCCTATGGTGTCGTCCCAGATGTCCGATGTCATCTGACCGAGTTCGGCGACCGCTTCGGCATAATTGAGCAATACTTCTGCATATCTGAAGATAGGGATTGCGTTGTCGGACATGTCATTGCTGACGCTCCATGCGATTTCGTCAGTCAGACTCCATTTGAGCCATTGGTAGCCGGTCCTTGTCCAGGTGAAGTTAGGGGCGAATTCCGCAACAGTCCCTGCAGTAGTTGTGTAAGTCTGTCCGGGCGCAAGCACGCAGGCAGAAAGCCTTTCGTCCCTGTTGTTGAATTCTTCGGTCACTGACACTTCGGCGGAGGCTACGGGCGTACCGTCGGTTTCGAGGAACATGTGCACGTAATCCTTGGTAGGGGAGTACTGCTGTCCCGCCGTGGCGGAGTAGAACGTGTACGTAAGGTTGTGCCTGTATTCCTCGTTGAAGGAGCGGCCCCATATTACCTCGTCCGTAGGCAGGGCTGTGCTTACAAAAAGTTCCCGGTAATTGTTGTGCAGGGAAAATGCGTTCATGTCGATCAATTGTTTCGCATAGCCCTTGGCCAGATTGAGAAAGTCTTCGGATGTCTCGTATTCGTTCGTCCAAGGTTTCCCGGTAGCCGGATTGGCCGTATGGTATTTCCTGTATGTGCCCTCGTAGAGGCAGAGCCTCGAAGCGAATGCGAGAACCACATACTTGTTGATGTAGATTCTTCCCGAGGAGTTTATTCCGGCTCCGTCCGTGAGGCAGTTGTCCACGGCGAATTTCAGGTCTTCGGCCACCATGTGCATGACGTATTCCCTGTCGTCCCTCGGCCCGTAGAGTGTAAGCGAGTCTTCCGGCTGTATGGTAGTTTCTATCCAGTAGGTATTGCTGAAGTCCTTTACCTTGTTGAATGTGGCGTAAGCCCTCCAGTATCGTGCAACCCCTTCGTAGTGGTTGTAGATTTCATCCGGAACCTTGCCTTTGGCGTTGTGCATGTTGTCGAGCATGTACACGCAGCGCCGGAGGAAACTCCAGTTGCTGTATGCCCATCCTGTTGCAGTACTTGCAGTGTAGACTGTCGTGTATATCGCCTTCGACTGTTTCGTCCCGCAAAAATCAGTATAGGCGTCTTCTCCAAGTGTAAGGTTGCTTACGCTCGGCATGGCCGCTTCGATAAGTCCGTTGGCATAAAGCTGGAGGTCCGTCTCGGAAGCGAAGAACGAGGTTGTGGCGAATTCGTCTTTCGGTGTCCTGTCGAAGAAGTCTTCGCAGGATGTTGCCGCCAGAATGAGGGCGAGCCCGGCCGAAATTGACTTTATTGTATTCATGATATGTTTCATAACGTATGATTCTTCATTAATGTCTTTGTGCTCCCGTCAGAATGAAATCGAAACACCGAGAGTGAATGTCTTGAGCATAGGGTAACTGTAGCCCTGTCCCATTGTGGAGGTTCCTGAATGGAAGTCGCTGTCTCCCGTGGTGATTACTTCCGGGTCGAACATCTTCGTGTATTTGAACATAGGCGACCATGTGAAGATGTTTTCTCCCGAGATGTATATTCTCAATTGCTGGATTTTGGCCTTTTCGAGCAGGTGCTGCGGTATCGTGTAGTCTATGGTCAGGTTCTTGAGCCTGAAGTAGGCCGCATTCAGCAGGTAGTGGGTGTTAGGGAACGAAAGGGCTCCGCGCTGGCTGTTGGCGACGCTGTATGTACGGCGCGTCCAGTAAGGATTGTCGTCCGCATTGGTCACGACCCAGTTTTCTGTAGAGGTGTCGATGTGGACATAATTGTCTCCGCCCTGGGTCTTGATCGCATGTGAATAGGCACGTCCGTAGCCTCCCCAGAAGAATCCCGTGTTGATGGCCGGGTACCAGTCCCTCTGTCCGACTCCCTGGAAGAACATGCTTAGGCCGATGTTGTTCCATCTGAAGTCGAGATTCAGTCCGAACTGATAGCGAGGCGATTCATTTCCGATTCTTTCGAGGTCTCCATGATCGTCGAGAGTGTATGAACCGATGCCGATTTCTCCGTTTTCATCGGTGTCGAGGAATTTAAGGTCGCCTGCATAAGGCGTGCTGCTCTGGCCTGCATACCAGTGATATGTGTCAGGATACCATGCTGCGGCCTCATCGTTGGAAAGGAAGTATCCGTCTGTCTTGAAGCCCCAGATTTCTCCGAGTTCCTTGCCGTCGTAGTATGTGAAGATGTTTCCTGACTCGTTATAATAGGATGTGACCCATGTGCGGGAATCCCAGACACTTCCCTTGACGGAGTAGCTGAAGTCCTTGCCTCCGAGTTTGAAGGTATCTTTCCATGCGAGGGTAAGTTCCCAGCCTTTGGTCTGCAGTGCCCCGTAGTTTCCTTTCGGCGGCGTTGCTCCGTAGATTGCAGGGAGTTCAGGCCCAACGATAAACAGATTGGTAGTGTTCCTGACATACCAGTCGGCGGAAAGCGAGAGCCTGTTCCTGAGGAAATCGGCGTCAAGGCCCACGTCGTATGTGGTGACCCTTTCCCATGTGAGGTTGTCAGGTACGGGAGCCGGATTACCTACGTAGTATGCAGTGTTGCCGTCGAATATTACATCAGATTTGCTGATGGCCATCGTCTCGAGGAACGAATAAGGTGCTATGGTACCGTTGCCGAGAGATCCGGCGTTTGCCCTGAGTTTGAGATTGTTGAGCCAGTTTTTCGTGGATTCCATCCACGGTTCTTCGGAGATTCTCCATCCTATCGAGCCGGACGGGAAGAAGCCCCACTGCTGATTTACCGGGAATTTGGAACTGCCGTCGTATCTTGCTGACACTTCGAAGATGTACCTGTTGAGAAGTGTGTAGTTGGCCCTTGCGAAGAAACCGACGAGACCGTAGGAGTTTCCGTCTTCCATCAGCGTGATGTCCGTGCCGTCGAAGAGTTCAAGTGAAGTATAGCCGGGATACATCAGCCCTGTCCTGTGGATGCCGAGCCTTCCGTAGTCGTAGTTTTCGAGGTTCCATCCTGCCACTACGTTGAGGTTGTGGTTGGCGTTGATCTTGGGAGTCCATGTGAGGACTGCATTGGCCGACATGTAGTTGGTCGTATAGTCGTAACGTCTCTTGTATGTGTCGACCTGTCCGATGTATGTCGTGGCGTCACCGCCCGGCGCCGTATAGTATTCTACCGGAGCGGTGTATCTTTCGAGAGTCCTTCTGATGGTCTTGTAAGTGAAGTCTCCCCTGAATTTCAGGACGTCCTTTATCGGTTCTATGTTGATGCCGAGAGTCGTTGCCACTGTCAGGTTGCGTTCTTCCTGATTGGAGTTTCCGTCGTTGAACGAGGCATAGCCGCTCATCGCTGCTCCGGCGGTGTAATTCCCGTCCTCCGTGTAGACAGGAATGACAGGCGTTCCCTGCATTTCAATCTGCCACAACTGGCTGCCGACGCTGTCCTGCCCCTTGCTGAATATCGGCTGGATGTAGTCCATGCTGTAGATGGAGGTATTGTTGTCGAAAGAAAGCCAGTTGTTTGCCTTGACGGCTATTTTCGACCTGAGGTTGTAGGAGTTGAAGCCTTCCTTCCCGATCTTGTAGATTCCGTCCTGATTGTAGTATCTTCCGGTGATGGAGTATGAGACCTTTTCGGATGAACCGCTGACGCTGAGGTTGTGTGTCTGCGTCATGTTGAACCTCTTGTAGAACATTTCGAGGTAGTTTTCGCTTCCGAAATAGAGGTAGTTGTTCCCGTTCATGTCGTATTTGCTGTTGTTGCCGGCAGCACGCCTTTCCCTGAACATTTCAAGGTAATTCGACGGGATGTTGTAGGTGTTGATTTTTGTAGGAAGGTCTCCCGCATAGGTAGGAGTCTTGGAATAGCCCTGGAAGAATTCGTAGAATGTCTCCGTATAGGCAAGTCCGTCGGTAATGATGCCGTCTTCCCAGAGGACCGTTCTCTGGTTGATGGATACGGACCCGTTGTAAGTCACTGAAATCTTGTCTTTTGAAGCGTCTTTCGTAGTGACGAGGATAACTCCGTATGCAGCCCTCGCTCCGTAGATGGCTGCTGAGGATGCGTCCTTGAGGACGGATACGCTCTCCACGTCGTCCGGATTGATTGTGCTGAGGTCTCCCTCGACTCCGTCTATCAGGACGAGAGCCGCTCCGCCCTGGCCGATTGACTGTTCAGATTTGTTGGTGGACGTAGGGTTTGTCCTCGCTGTGTAGGAGGTGCTTCCTCCGCGGATATAGATGGCACCTCCGTGGGTAGGCTTTCCGTCGGACTGGATGATGTTCAGACCAGGTATCTGCCCCTGCAGCGATCTTGTGATGTCCGAAGTGACCCTGTCCTCGAGCACTTCGCCCGAAACGCTCTCCACAGAGCCTACAAGCTGTGATTTCTTCAACGTACCGTAACCCACTACGACGGTTTCGTCTATGTAGTATGAGTCGGGTTTCAGCGTAAAGTCGATTACGCCCCTTGTGCCTACGGTTGCCTCAACGTCGAGGTATCCGAAGCAGGAGCATACCAGCGTGTCTGTGCTTTCGGCTTCGATGACGTAATTTCCGTCAGCGTCAGCGACCACGCCGTTTGTGGTACCCTTGACAAGTACAGTCGCGCCCGGAACGGACTCTTTCGACTGTTCGTCAGTGATGCGTCCCTTTACTGTAATGCTTTGAGCGAATACAGTTACACCCGAGAATGACATCAGGAGTGCAAGAATAGTTTTTAATTTCATTTCTATTGACATAAATGAGTATTCGTAGTATTCTTCAGTTGACTGTCATGTTCTGGAGCCGGTCAAGGAAGCACCAGCGTCGCACAGACAGGGCAGTGGTCGGACGGCCATATTCCGTCGTACCGTGTGTTTATGCATTCGTAGCCGATGGCCTTTATCCCGCCGTTGAAGTATATGTAGTCTATTCTTCTTGCCTTTTCCATGTCTTTGCCGACATCGTGCCCGTTGAAAGTCCCTCGTGAACCTTTCCGGTCAGCGTCGCCAACCGCTGAAAACGCGTCTGTCCAGTATTCCCTGTAAAGCACGGATGCAGGATCGCCTGGTCTTGCATTGAAGTCGCCGACGAAGAATGCCGGAAGTCCGTCAGGATTGTATTCCTTGAATTTCTCCATCACGACTTTTGCTGAATTTGCGTTGGCTTCTTTTGCCAGGGGCCCGTGGATTACCATGGCGAAGAAGTCCTTGCCTGTCTTCATGTCGTTGAATATGAAGCAGCAGGCGCCTCTCTTGAATTTAGGCTTTTCGTCCCAAGCGGAACTTGGCGTGTCAGGTGTTTCCGACAGCCAGAATTTGTGGCTTTCCTTCATTGTGAATCTCGTGGAATCGTATACGATGCCCTGGGCCTTGTCTCCGTGCCCGTCTTGTGAATATGGGCTGAAGAACCACCATGCGTATTTGCCGGTATGCTGCCTCACGAGTTCCGGCAGTTCTTCCTGAATCCTCGTGTCTGCTTCCTGTACTCCGAATATGTCGAAGTTTGCGTCCGCTATGGATTGCGCCAGAAGATTTTTTCTGTGTTCCCATGCGTATTCGTCCTTTCCGAGGTCGGACCGCCAGAGATTATAACTTCCGGCCCGGATGCTTCCGTTGTCTGGAGTGTCATTGCAACTTGTTGCTGTAAAGAGGCAAAATGCTGCGAAAAAGTAATAAATTCTTCTCATATTGTTATTATTCGACAGTTTTCAGTATTATTTAGTGTTGTGTAGTGTGGTGTGACACTTTGCAAAATTAGGAAATAAATCGTAAAACGCAAATTTATTATGTACAATAGTTTGTTAAATTTTTTATACAGTTTGCGCCGCTGCGCTGTGTCGGCGGATAGGCAGGCGGGAGCGGAATGGGAAACCGATTGCCTCCGTAGCGCAGCGAGGACTGCAGGCGGCGGCATTCCGACCCGCCTCATGCGCAGAAGGACACAAAAAAACGGGGCAGCGAATTGCTGTCCCGTTTCGATAAGCGGTATCTGGATATGGGCTCCGCAGGGAGCCCTTGCGTCTTGTCAGTCTTTTCCTCCGCCGAGGGCCCTGTATAGCGTGACTGTATACTGGAGTTGGTTGTACTTGTCGGACACAACGCTCAACTGCGCATTCAGCAGATTCTGCCGGGCCGTGAGAAGTTCGAGATACGTGCCGCTGCTCGACCTCTTGTAAAGGATTTCCGCAGTCTTGACCGTCCTCTCAAGGTCGGCGCACTGTGCCTGATGCTTCTCAAGCATTATTCCGGAAGTCTCGATGGCGAACAGGGCATTGTTTACCTCCTGTCCAGCATTGAGTATGGTCTGCTTGTAGTTCAGCCTTGCGATTTCCTCGTCAGCCTTTGACACCCTGAGGTTCGACTTGAGCTGTCCCTTGTTGAATATTGGCTGGGCCAGGCTGGCGACGGCATTCAGCAGCACTCCGCCCGGATTCGACACCACCTGACCGAGACTGTTCGTCCAGCCTGCGCTTCCGGAAAGGGTCAGTTTCGGATAAAATGCCGCCCTTGCCTGATTGGTCGTGTAGTATGCTGCGGCGAGGGCCATTTCAGCCTGGTAGACGTCCGGTCTGTTGGAGAGCAATTGAAGCGGAACGCCTGCGCTCACTGTTGCCGGAAGCACCTGGTCTTTGAGGCTGCCCCTCGCTATCGTGCCCGAAACCCTGCCGAGCAGGTTGCAGAGGGAATTTTCAGTCTCTTTCTGCTGCTGCTTGAGTTCTGCGTTGGAAGCCTCGAGACCGTAGAGATTCGCCCTTGCCTGGGTTACGGCGTTCTCATTCACTCTGCCGACTCCCAGTTGTGCCTCCATTGTCCTGACCTGTTCTCTCCAGATGACCACGCTTTCGTCGCTGATCCTGACCTGTTCGTCCATCATCAGCAGAGCATAGTAACTCGTGGCGATTGTGGAGATTATCTGCGACTGCACGGCCTGTCGGGATGCCTCCTGCTGGAGCAGGGTTGCCTGGGCCTCCCTCTTGGCGTTCAGCAGGTTTCCGAAGATGTCGATATCCCAACTTACGCTGCCGCCGAGATCGTATGTGTAAGTTGCCTTGTTGCCGTCGATGCTCGTGACAGTCCCGTTGGGCGAGAGGTTCAACGACGGCGAGTACGCCCATTTGGCGGAATAAAGTCCGGCCTGGGCCTGCTCTACCCTGAGCATTGCCGTCAGCAGGTCCGTATTGTGGGCAAGTCCCGAGTCGATAAGATCCTTCAGGTACGGGTCCGTAAACAGTTCCTCCCACGGCATGTTGCCGAATGAGGTCGTGTCCTCCGGATTCTCCACCAGTTCGGCCCGGTACAGGCTGTCCATCTGGACACCAAGGTCTTCAGGCCGCTGATATTTGCGGTAGATGGAGCATCCGCTGGCCATCACCGCTATCATTGCAAATATTATAAATTTTCTCATATCTCTTCTGTCTCTCTGTCTTCTCTTCTCTTGCCCATCACCTTTTCTTCTATGTACTGGAATATCACGAAGAACATAGGCGTGATGAACAGCAGGGCTATTGTTCCGATTATCATACCTCCGACGACACCGACACCGAGCGACTGGTTACCGTTGGCACCCACTCCGTGGGCCGTTACAAGCGGAAGCATACCGAATATCATCGTGAGTACGGTCATGAGGATAGGCCTCAGCCTGACCGAAGCGGCGGACACTGCCGCATGGCTCAAGGTCATGCCTTGTTTGCGCCTTTCGGTAGCGTACTCCGTGATAAGGATGGCAGTCTTGGACAGCAGACCTATAAGCATGATGACACCGATCTGCATATAGATGTTGCTTTCGATTCCCCACATCCTGGCGAACAGGAAACTTCCCATAAGTCCGAACGGTACCGAACATATCACGGCGAACGGAAGGAACAAGCTCTCGTACAGGCCGCAGAGGATGAGGTAGATGAAGACAATTGCTATTATGTAGATTATCGTTGTGGAGTGCGACTCTGCAAGTTGGGCCTCCTCCCTTGTCATGCTTGAGAACTCGTAGCCGAAACCGGTAGGAAGCGATGTCTTTGCCACATCCTGGATGGCGGCGATGATGTCTCCGGAACTGTAACCGTCAGCAGGCATGCCCTGCACTGTGATGGACGGGAACATGTTGAATCTGTCGAGGTTCTCCGCTCCGTAGGTCTTTGTCAGTGTCACGAACTGGCTTACCGGAGCCATGCCGTTCGCTGTCTTTACGTAGATATTGTCCAGAGCCTGCATGTCGTCCCTGTATTCAGGCTTTGACTGGAGCATCACTCGGTACATCTTCGTGAACCTGTTGAAGTTGGAAGCATAGTAACTTCCAAGGTAGCCCTGCATCACGGAGAGAACCTGATCGGAAGTGATGCCTGCACGAAGACATTGTGCTGCATCTACATCCACCCTGTACTGCGGGAAGTTCGCACTGAAGGACGTGTATGCCAGTTGTATTTCAGGTCGTTTGTTCAGTTCGTCAATGAACTGCTGAGTTACCTCGAACAATGTCTCCATGCCCTTTCCGGACCTGTCCTCAAGGCTGACGAAGAAGGAGTTGCCGGTTCCGTAACCCGAGATCATAGGCGGTGCGAACACGAAGATCTGCGCATTCTTTATATGTGCAGTCCTTGCATATATCATGTTGGATACTGCCGTGTTGCTGTTTTCCTTTCCAGGCCTTTCTTCCCAAGGTTTCAGCCTGATCATCATCATGCCGTGCGATGCACCCGAACCGCTGAAACTGAATCCGGACACCTGGTTGAATGTCTGTATCTGCGGCAGATCCTTGATGCAGTCGGCCATCTCGTCGAGGATTTTCGTGGTCTCGTTCAGGGAACTTCCAGGCGCAGCATCCACGCTGACGAACAGGTTACCCATATCCTCGTTAGGAACGAGGGATGTCTTGGTCGTGCTCATCAGGTACATGAGGGCCCCGATTGCACAGATGAGGGCAAGTCCGCCGGCCCATTTGTTCCTGATGAAGAATGTTACCCCGTGCTTGTATTTCTTGGACATGCTCCGGAAAGCGGCATCGAATGCCATCCTGAAGCGCGTCGTGAATTTCTTTGGTTTCTCGCCCGGGGCGACTTCCTCGTTAGGATGCAGGATGAGTGCACACATCGCAGGGGAGAATGTCAATGCGTTGACCGCTGACAAGCCCACGGCTACGGCCATAGTCAGACCGAACTGCGTGTAGAACACTCCGGATGTACCGCTCATGAAGGATACCGGGATGAACACGGCCATGAAGACGAGGGTGGAAGTGATGATTGCTGAAGAAATGCCGCTTACTGCATCCACCGTGGCCTTGTAAGGCGACTTGTATCCGGCATCGAACCTTGCCTGCACCGCCTCCACCACGATGATCGCATCGTCGACTATCGTACCGATCGCCAGCACGAGGGCGAAGAGAGTGAGGAGGTTGATGCTGAATCCCGCCACAATCAGGAAAGCGAAAGTACCGATCAGGGACACGAATATGCCGAGGGTCGGGATGATGGTCGCCCTGACATTCTGCAGGAAGACGAAAACGACGAGCACGACGAGCAGGATCGCCTCGAGCAGGGTCTTGATGACCT
>CALVDU010000055.1 GCA_944326375.1 uncultured Bacteroidales bacterium
TTCTTCGTAGTATGGCTTCTGATGTGGATAAAATGGACCTTCCCGAGGCTCAGGATCGACCAGATTCTTACCCTCGAATGGAAGTATCTGGTGCCGATCGGGCTCGCCAACCTGCTGCTTATGGTGATAGTCGTAGTATTCAAATTGCATTTTTAGTCATGGGCACGTATATCAAAGGCTTATTCCACGGACTCGGGACCCTTCTTACCGGAATGAAGGTCACCGGAAAGGAATTCTTCACGAAAAAGGTCACCGAGCAATATCCGGAGAACAGGGCTACCCTGAAAATGTTCGACCGTTTCTGCGGGGAACTCGTGATGCCCCACGACGAGAACGGCAACAACAAGTGCATCGCCTGCGGGCTCTGCCAGATGGCATGCCCCAACGGGACAATCCGTCTGACGACGGAAAACGTGACCGATCCGGAGACGGGACGCACGAAAAAGAGGCTCGTGAAATACGAGTACGACCTCGGGTCATGCATGTTCTGCCATCTGTGCGTCAACGCCTGTCCGCATGACGCAATACGTTTCTCGACGAACTTCGAACATTCCGTGTTCACGAGGGAGAAACTTGTCAAAACCTTGAACAAGCAACAGCAATGATAACTCTTGATCTGATAGTATTTGTGGTGCTTGCCGTATTCATTACGGCCAGTGCGATTCTCGCCGTGACCACCAAGCGAATCCTGAGGGCGGCGACATACCTGCTCTTCGTCCTTTTCGGTACTGCGGGAATATATTTCCAACTCAATTATTCCTTTCTCGGTGCGGTGCAGCTCCTGATTTATGCCGGAGGCATCACTGTGCTCTATGTCTTCTCCATTCTGCTCACATCGAGCGAAGGGGACAAGGCCGAGAAACTGAAAGGCTACAAATTCGCTTTGGGACTTGTGGCCACGCTTGCCGCACTGGGCATCTGTCTGTTCGTGATGCTGAAGCATCCGTTCCTCCCGTCGCATTTCGAGCACGGGGAACTTGACGTGCGGATCATCGGCCATGCACTGATGAGCGGAGGCAGGGACGGTTATCTTCTGCCGTTTGAAATCATAAGCGTCCTGCTTCTTGCCTGCATCGTGGGCGGAATCATGATAGCAAGAAAACGATAAAACAGACTGCCATGATACAGATGGAATTTTATCTCATCCTTTCGACGATAATGATGTTCGTGGGAATCTATGGTTTCATCACGCGGCGCAACCTGCTTGCGATGCTGATTTCAATAGAACTGATACTCAATTCTGTTGACATCAATTTCGTGGTATTCAACAGGTTCCTCTTTCCTGAACATCTCGAAGGCTTTTTCTTCGCCCTTTTTGCCATAGGCATAAGCGCTGCGGAGACTGCGGTGGCTATAGCCATAATAATAAACATTTACCGCAACATGAAGAACATACAGGTCAAGAACCTGCGCAACCTGAAATGGTAAAAACGACGAATTTATGGAATACCAATATACGATTCTTATACTTTTGCTCCCGTTCCTGAGTTTTGTCCTGACAGGCCTGCTCGGCACAAAACTGAAGCCGTCTGCGGCAGGAGCGGTCGGCACGGCCGTGACCGGTATTGTGGCCATTCTCAGCTGGTACACCGCCTTTGCATATTTCGGTGCCGGACGTGACGCATCCGGAGTCTATCCGACTCAGATTCCGTGGAATGCGGTCTGGCTTCCGTTCAACGGAAATCTCCATATCGACCTCGGCATCCTGCTTGACCCGATTTCGGTGATGATGCTCGTGGTAATCTCGACCGTGTCCCTGATGGTCCATATCTATTCCTTCGGATACATGAAGGGAGAGACCGGATTCCAAAGGTACTATTCTTTCCTTTCCTTGTTCACGATGAGCATGATCGGGCTGGTGGTGGCCACAAACATCTTCCAGATGTACCTTTTCTGGGAACTCGTGGGAGTGAGTTCCTACCTCCTCATAGGTTTCTACTATACAAAGAAAGAGGCGGTCGCAGCATCGAAGAAGGCGTTTATCGTGACCCGTTTCGCAGACCTCGGTTTCCTCATAGGAATCCTGTTCTACGGTTTCTATACCGGGACATTCTCATTCTCCCCTGATGCGCCTGCGCTCGGTGCGGCAAGAACAGTTCTGCCACTTGCGCTCGGCCTGATGTTCATCGGAGGTGCAGGAAAGAGTGCGATGTTCCCTCTGCATATATGGCTTCCGGATGCCATGGAAGGTCCGACACCGGTGTCTGCCCTCATCCATGCGGCAACAATGGTCGTGGCCGGAGTCTATCTCGTGGCGAGGATGTTTCCTTTATTTGTGGAATATGCTCCTGACGTGCTGCATCTTACGGCATATGTCGGAGCCTTCACCTCCCTGTATGCCGCCGTGGTTGCATGTGTGCAGAGCGACATCAAGAGGGTGCTGGCTTTCAGTACCATTTCGCAGATAGGCTTCATGATAGTCGCCCTTGGGGTGTGCACCTCGTCAGACCCTCATGCCGGCGGCCTCGGTTACATGGCATCGATGTTCCATCTGTTCACCCACGCTATGTTCAAGGCCCTGCTTTTCCTCGGGGCGGGCTGCATCATCCATGCAGTTCATTCCAACGAGATGTCTGCAATGGGAGGCCTGAGGAAATACATGCCTGTTACGCATATTACCTTCCTCGTTGCATGTCTTGCCATTGCGGGAATCTTCCCGCTGAGCGGCTTCTTCTCCAAAGACGAGATTCTTGCCGCATGTTTCGGGTTCAGTCCAGTCATGGGCGTTGTCATGACGGCTATAGCCGGTCTGACGGCATTCTACATGTTCAGGCTGTATTATGGCATCTTCTGGGGCAAGGAAAACAAGGAACTCCATGCTGCGCATACTCCTCATGAGGCTCCGGCTTCAATGACGGTCCCTCTCGTGTTCCTCGCAGCGGTGACCCTCGTCGCCGGATGGATTCCTTTCGGACATTTCGTGAGCAGCAACGGTCAGGCATATGACATCCACATAGACTGGACCGTAGCGGGCGTGAGCCTCTGCGTCGCTGCTGCAGGAATCGCCCTTGCCACATGGATGTACCTCAGGGAGGACAGGAAGGTGGCGGACGGCCTTGCCGCACGTTTCAGCGGGCTTCACAAGGCTGCATACCACCGTTTCTATATCGACGAAATTTATCAGTTCATTACGCATAAGGTCATCTTCGCATGCATTTCCACTCCGATAGCGTGGTTCGACAGGCATGTCGTGGACGGCTTCATGAACGCTCTTGCATGGGGTACGGAAAAGACTTCATGGGCAATACGCCGGATGCAGAGCGGTAGCGTGCAGAGATATTGTATATGGTTTTTGGGCGGTGTGCTCGGAATAGTGCTCCTGCTGCTTTTCATACAAGGAAAATAAAAAAGGTCAAATATGAACATATTGTCACTTTTTCCGGCCGTTCCCGTGCTGATGATGCTCGGGCTGTGGCTTTCCAGGAATACGAAGCAAATCCATGCCGTAATGGTCACGGGGGCTTCGGTACTGCTTGCTCTTGCGGTTTTCCTCGTGTTCCGTTATGCCGGACTCAGGGCTGCGGGCGAGACTGCGCCGATGCTACTGACGGCAAGCCATGAGTGGTATGCCCCTCTGAACATCCGGTATTCCGTAGGTGTGGACGGGATTTCCGTCCTGATGCTTCTGCTTTCGGCGATCATCGTGTTTACGGGGACATTCGCTTCATGGCAGATGAAGACCCAGGTCAAGGAATATTTCATGTGGTTCTGCCTTTTGAGCGTGGGCGTGTTCGGATTCTTCGTGTCGTTGGATCTTTTCACGATGTTCATGTTCTATGAAGTCGCACTCATCCCGATGTATCTGCTCATCGGCGTCTGGGGCAGCGGCAAAAAGGAATATTCGGCAATGAAGCTGACCCTCATGCTCATGGGAGGTTCCGCTCTGATACTGATAGGAATACTCGGAATATACTTCGGTTCGGGAGCGACCACTATGGACATAATGGAGATTGCTGCCCTGCACAATATTCCGCTTTCGCTCCAGAGGATATGGTTTCCGATAATATTCATCGGATTCGGTGTGCTCGGCGCATTGTTCCCGTTCCACACATGGAGTCCTGACGGCCACGCTTCGGCCCCCACTGCCGTATCCATGCTCCATGCCGGCGTGCTCATGAAACTCGGAGGCTACGGATGTTTCCGCATAGCGATGTTCCTGCTTCCGGAAGCAGCGCAGGAGTTGAGCTGGATATTTGTCATCCTCACTGCGATTTCGGTGGTCTACGGGGCTTTCTCAGCTTGTGTGCAGACCGACCTCAAGTACATCAACGCCTATTCTTCCGTGTCGCACTGCGGCCTTGTGCTGTTTGCAATTCTGATGATGAACACGACCGCCGCCACCGGTGCTGTGCTCCAGATGCTCAGCCACGGGCTCATGACGGCCCTTTTCTTCGCCCTCATCGGAATGATATACGGCAGGACACATACGAGGGACATACGCCAGCTCAGCGGCCTGATGAAGATAATGCCGTTCCTTTCCGTCTGCTATGTGATAGCGGGTCTTGCCAACCTCGGCCTTCCGGGACTCAGCGGCTTCGTCGCCGAAATGACGATTTTCAACGGAGCATTCATGAATGAAGGCACATTCTACAGGGTCGTGACCATCATAGCATGCACTTCTATCGTGATTACAGCCGTATACATATTGAGGCTTGTCGGAAAGATACTTTACGGCACATGCACGAATCCCGAGCATCTCAAGTTGACCGATGCCACCTGGGACGAGAAGATCGCCGTCATCGTGCTGATCTGTGCAATAGTCGGGCTTGGCCTTTGTCCGCTCTGGGCGAGCGAAATGATAGACGGCAGCGTCTCTACAGTCATATCTCACATTTTGAACTGATCAGTCATGGATTATTCAGGAATATTCACATACATGCATTCGGAACTGCTGCTGATTGTCGTGACAATCTTTGCGTTCCTGTATGACCTTTTTGCAACAGGGAAGGCACGCAAGGCTTTTCATCCTCTGATGTGCGTGCTGATGGCCGTTTTCGTGGCGGTCACAATCGTTCCGTTCCCGTCGGAGGGCGGGGAAGTGTTCGGAGGAATGTTCAGGTATGAACCTGTGCATTCAGTCGTCAAGAGCATACTTGCAATCGGCACTCTCATAGTTTTCCTCCAGTCTGACGCCTGGCTTTCGAGGGAGGACACGAGCCACAAGAGAGGAGAGTTTTATGTCCTGACTCTTTCCACCCTCATCGGAATGTATTTCATGATTGGGGCAGGGCATTTTCTGATGTTCTTCATCGGACTGGAGCTCGCATCCGTCCCAATGGCCTGTCTCGTGGCGTTCGACAAGTACAAGCATGATTCGGCAGAGGCCGGAGCCAAGTTCATACTGAGCGCATTGTTCGCCAGCGGGCTCATGCTTTACGGCATATCTTTCCTTTACGGGACGGCCGGCACCCTTTATTTCGACGACATGGCATCCCGTCTGGACGGATCCGCCTTGCAGGTCATGGCGATGGTCTTCTTCTTTTCCGGTCTCGGCTTCAAGATTTCTCTTGTGCCGTTCCACCTGTGGACAGCCGACACCTATCAGGGTGCGCCAACCAACGTGACTTCATATCTTTCGGTAGTTTCGAAAGGAGCTGCGGCCTTCGTCCTGATGGCCGTTCTCGTGAAGGTTTTCGCTCCTCTCGTGGAGCAGTGGCAGGTCATGCTGTATGCCGTGATCGTGCTCAGCATCACGGTGGCCAACCTGTTCGCAATCAGGCAGAACAATCTCAAGCGTTTCTTCGCTTTCTCGTCCATTTCCCAGGCTGGATACATAATGCTTGCTGCAATCGGCGGCACATCTTTCGGGATGACTTCCCTTATCTTCTATGTGCTGGTCTATACGGCTGCTAACCTTGCGGCATTCGGCGTGATTTCGGCCGTGGAGCAGGGCAGCGGCGGCAAGGTGGAGATTTCCGACTACAACGGGCTTTACAGGACCAATCCGAAACTGGCTGTGGTAATGACGCTTGCTCTCTTTTCCCTTGCGGGAATTCCTCCGTTCGCAGGCTTCTTCTCAAAGTTCTTCATCTTTGCGGCAGCTTTCAGCGAGGGATTCAAAGTCCTTGTATTCATAGCATTGATAAATACGGTCGTGTCGCTTTACTACTACCTTCTCGTGGTAAAGGCCATGTTCATCACGCCGAATGACAATCCCGTGGCTCCGTTCAGAAGCGACAGGTACACGAGACTGAGCCTTGTGCTTTGCGTAGCAGGCGTTCTGTTGCTCGGAATAATAAGTTCGGTCTACGACGGCATAAATCTTCTGGCTTTCGGACTGTAGCCGGAGAGACGTCAGATCTCGGCATGCCTGTATTCGCCCGGAGTGCATCCGGTGTTTTTCTTGAAAAGACGAGTGAAGTGCTGCGAATACTGGAAGCCGAGTTCGTATGCTATCTGGTTCAGAGGCTTGTCGGTTCCGGCTATCATCTCTTTGGCAAGGTCTATGATCTTGCCCTGTATATGTTCCTGAGGTGATTTGCCGGTTTCCTTTTTCAGCAGGTCTCCGAAATAGTTTGGCGAAAGGCACAGCTTGTCTGCAAAGTATTTTACGGTAGGAAGACCGGAATTCTGGGGCTGTTCTGTATGGAAATAGTCGTCGAGCAGGGTTTCGAAACGGCTGAGGACATCCCTGTTGGCGGTGGAGCGTGTCACGAACTGCCTTTCGTAGAAGCGCATGCAATAGTCGAGCAACAATTCTATGTTTCTTGATATCAGGCGTTTGCTGTGTTTGTCTATCGGGGTGTGGAGTTCCGTTTCCACCTTGTGCAGGCAGTCCATGAATATTTCCTTTTCGTTCTCCGAAAGGTGCAGGGCTTCAGTGGAGTTGTAGGAGAAAAATGAGTATTGGCGTATGTTCTGCCCGAGGGAGGTGCCTTTTATCAGGTCCGGATGAAAAATCACCCCATGGGCCTGCGGACGCACGTTTTCCGCCAGTTCCATTGTCGCAACCTGTCCGGGAGCGAAACCTACGACTGTCCCTTCCTGATAGTCGTATACCTGACGTCCGTAGCGGATGTCCCCGCATTTCACATCCTTCAGAAACAGGGCATAGACTCCGTAGTTGAAAGTGAAGCGCGTGGGCCAGCGTTTTGCCCTGTCGAGGTCGATGACGTTCACGAGCGGGTGCAGGGTCTCAAGTCCGAAGATTTCGTCGTATTGTCCTACCGTATCAAGTTTTATGACTCCTTCCATAGCCTTGCGATGTTTGTGTCTTTTGCAAAGTTAATGAATTTGCAGTATTTGCATCATGTGCCGGCAGGCAAAACCGTAATCCTGATACAAATCTCCGTAATTAATGTACATGGCATGTCTCCGCCGGGTTGTACTTTTGCGTTGTCATTTGAGAAATGGCGGCGTTTTTTTATTTTTGCCGTCTGAAAATTTTTGAGGATATGGAATTTATAAAAAATGCTGAATTCGGAGGGGAGCGGCCGTTGTTCGCTTCCAGGGGGCTTCATCTGGAGAACGTCACTGTCCATGCAGGAGAGTCGGCGCTGAAGGAGTGTGCTGACATTGAGGCCGTGCATTGCCGTTTCGAGGGCAAATACCCTTTCTGGCATGTGGACGGGTTCAGGATTGCGGACTGCGTGTTTGCATCCGGGGCCAGGGCGGCTTTGTGGTATTCACGGAATCTGGAGATGAAGAACACGCTGGTGGAGGCCCCGAAGATGTTCCGGGAAATGGACGGGATATTATTGGAAAATGTGCGCATTCCGGATGCGCAGGAGACATTGTGGCACTGCAGGAATGTGTCTTTGCGGAATGTGGAGGTGGCGAATGCGGATTATCTGTTCATGCACAGTTCCGACATCAGCATCGACGGCTATCGCCAGCAGGGCAACTATTCTTTCCAGTATTGCAGGAATGTTGAAATCAGGAATGCCGTCATTGATTCGAAAGATGCTTTCTGGAATACTGAAAATGTGACCGTCTACGATTCCGAACTGACCGGAGAATATTTGGGCTGGCATTCTCATGGGCTTCGTCTTGTGAATTGCAGGATTTCCGGAACGCAGCCTCTGTGCTATGCGCATGATCTGGTGATGGAGAACTGCAGGATGGCTGCCGATTGCGATCTCGCATTCGAGTACAGCAGCGTGAATGCCGTGATTGACGGTCCTGTGACGAGCATTAAGAACCCTCGTACGGGGCGAATCGTTGCGGAGAGTTGCGGGGAGGTGATTCTGGACAAGAATATCAAGGCTCCTGGGGATTGCAGGATAGTTCTTGGAGGGACACGTCCAGAGAAACAGTGACTGTTTTTTGAAATTTGACACCGTTTTTCAATTGTTTTCACAAAAAAATTTGGAGGGTGTGAAATTTTGCGTATCTTTGCATCCGCATTCGGGAAATGAGCCTTACGGCTTCCCGGAAGCAAAGCAAAGTCTGGTGCGGTAGTTCAGCTGGTTAGAATACGGGCCTGTCACGCCCGGGGTCGCGGGTTCGAGTCCCGTCCGCACCGCCAAACAATTTGGCAAATGAACGCAAATCCTTGAAGCCCAATCACTTCAAGGATTTTTTCGTATATGCCGGTATGGCAAAATACGGCATTCTGGAGCAGTTCAGCGTTGGACTAAAAGTTGGACTTTCGGACTTTGAAAAAAGTCCAACTTTTTGAAGTCTTT
>CALVDU010000056.1 GCA_944326375.1 uncultured Bacteroidales bacterium
GTGCTCAAAAGTTCCCCCGGAGTGACCGTTGACAAGGACGGGAATGTGAAACTCAATGGTTCTACAGTTGCCGTGTGGATAGACGGAAGGCCGTCCAACATGTCAGGGACAGACCTCGAAGCCTATCTCCAGGGCAGCGACGGCACATCCATCGAAAAGGTGGAACTGATTACGAACCCGTCTTCGAAATACGATGCGGAAGGCAGCGGCGGAATAATCAACATCAAGACTAAAAAGGCGTTCATGAAAGGTTTCAGCGGCGCTCTCGGCACGAGGCTCGGCATACAGTATGACCCGGGGACGAATTTCAGGGGCAACATTTCCGCAAATCTGATGTACCGGACCGACAAGACAAATACATTCTTCCAATATACGCCGTCCGCTGCCGGCAACAATTACAAGTTGGACGAAATAAAACTCTACGGGGCGGGAAATTCCATGCGTCAGGAAAGCGAAGTCGAAAGCCACAGCGAGTGGATGAGCCACAACATAAGGCTCGGGAATGACTGGAACATATCGGACAAGGACATCTTCGGAGTGATTCTCGGGATGAATTTTTCCGCCACTGCTTCGTGGTATGTCAATCCGAACATAGTGAGCGATTACATGAATGCCGGGACGGCAGAAGAAGCCCTGTACAGCGAATTTGCCGGTACGAACAATACGGATTCCGAAGAACCGGACTATTCCCTGAACCTGAACTATACGAGAACGTTCGACGAGACAGACAATCAGGAACTTACGTTTAATCTCGATTATTACCGTGACGGGCTTTCCGGAAAGCGTAGCATACGCAATGTCTATTCATTCCTTTCGGATGCGGCTGCGGCCGCCGGTGCTGCAGACAACGGATTCGACGATTCCACACGCAAAATCCTCGACCTGTATTCCTTCAAGGCCGATTATTCGCAGGCATTGTTCAATCAGACAGGCCGGCTGGAAGCAGGACTGAAGGCAGCCTATTCGGAAACGAGGAACAGGTATGGAAAATATGACTACGATTTCTTGGCACAGGCTTCCGGCCCTTTGTCCGAGCGCAACGATTTCACATATAGGGAACAGGTATATGCCGCATACGTTAACCTGGCGAAAAAGTTTGCCGGGAAATGGGACGCCCAGGTGGGACTGAGAGGGGAGTACACCGTGCAGTCGGGGGACTGGATCATGACTTCCGATGAGACAAGGCGGAGTTTTTCGGACTATTTCGACATTTTTCCAAGCGCATTCCTGAGTTATACGCCGTCGCAGAAAGCCGTGCTCTCCGCAAGTTATTCCTACCGCATAAGCCGACCCAAATACTGGCAAATCAATCCTTTCCGTGATTATGCGTCATCCACGTCATATACGCAGGGAAATATAGAGCTAAAACCTTCATACAGCCACAACATGTCACTCACGGGCGTATTCTTCAGCCGTCTTTCCGTGACCGGAGGATATAACATCACACGCAATTTCAGCGACATACAGACTCCGGTCATGGAAGAGGACACCGGTGTTATGGGGCTCATCTATTCCAATGCAGGAAAGCAATATACAGGATATGCTTCGGTTTCGCTTTCGGAATTGCCGCTTACCAAATGGTGGAATGTCACTGCGAACATTTCCTGGATCAACAACCGTTTCACGGCATACGAGGACCTCGCAGAGATGGTCTATGGCGGGCCATACAGCAATTCCTCAAATTCATTCAACGGCTATGTCGCCACCACTTTCCTGCTTCCGCAGAATTTCAAATTGGGAGCGGACGGCTGGTTCACGACGCCGATGACAATGGGATATTTTGACATAAAAGCCTTCGGCGCATTGAATTTCAGCCTCATAAAGACCGTCGCCGACGGGAAATATACTTTTGCGCTCTACGTCAATGATGTCCTGAACACGGGAGACCAGAACATGTATATGGAAAATGAGGGAGTACGCACATATGTCCTGAATCAGAGTTTCAACCAGAGTGTCATGTTCGGATTCACATGGCGGTTCGGCAACAACAATTCCCAGCAGCGTCAGCGCAACGTGGGAAATCTTGACGAATCAAGCCGCTTCTGACCGTCATTCCGAGCGTAGGTGAGGAATCTGCTGTCGCATTCTTCCGCTGAGGCAGCAGATTGCCCGCTATCATGCCTCTGATTTGATTTCCAGTTCTACCGGACAATGGTCGGAGCCGAAAATCTCAGTGTGGATTTTTGCATCCACAAGCTTGTCGTCCAGCCTTTTTGACGTGATGAAATAGTCGATTCTCCATCCCGCATTCTTCTCTCTTGCCCTGAACCGGTATGACCACCACGAATATATGTCCTTCATGTCAGGATAAAAATGCCTGAACGTGTCCGTGAACCCGCTTTCGAGCAGCAATGAGAACTTTTCCCTCTCCTCATCCGTGAATCCCGCATTCCTCCTGTTGGTCTTCGGGTTCTTCAAGTCTATTTCATTGTGTGCCACATTCAGGTCTCCGCAAACTATGACAGGCTTTGCGGAATCCAGTTTCAGCAGGTAATTCCTGAAATCGTCCTCCCACCTCATCCTGTAATCCAGCCTTGCAAGTTCGTCCTGCGAGTTCGGCACATATACCGTCACGAAAAAGAAGTCTTCCATTTCCAATGTGATGACTCTTCCTTCATGGTCATGTTCCTCTATCCCTATCCCATAAGTCACATTCAGCGGCTTATGCTTCGTGAACACAGCCGTTCCCGAATAGCCTTTCTTTTCCGCATAGTTCCAAAATGACTCATATCCTTCAAACTGCATGTCCAATTGCCCTTCCTGCATCTTGGTTTCCTGCAATGCAAAAAAATCGGCGTCCAATTTCCTGAACGTTTCGGCGAAGCCTTTGGTGGCGCAGGCTCGTAAGCCATTGACGTTCCACGATATAAATTTTACAGTGTCCATTCCGTGCCGTCTTTAGTGTCCTTGATGTGTATGCCGAGGGCATTCAGCTCGTCCCGGATGCGGTCGCTCGTAGCCCAGTCCTTGTTGGCCTTTGCCGCTTTGCGCTGCTCAAGGACCATGTTCACAAGCCCGTCGATGATTTTCCCGGACTTCCCGCTGTCCCCATCCTCATCCTTCAGTCCGAGCACACCGAACACTATGTCGTCGAAAAGTTTGAGCAGACATGTCGTGTCCTCGGCTGTCAATTTCAATTTTCTGTCTTTTGCGGTATTTATGATCCTTACTGCGTCGAAGATGTGTGCCAGTGCGACAGGGGTGTTGAGGTCATCGCAGAGCGCATCATATACTTTTTCGACGAGGGAGTTGATTTCCTCCGAAGTTGCAGCAATGTCGGCAGGTATTTCAGCAATTCCTGCAGCCGCTGCGATTTCGCGGATGTCCTTTGCCGCCTGGAGTACCCTTTTCAATCCTTTTTCCGCTGCCTGCAGGGCTTCATTGCTGAAATCAAGTGTGCTGCGGTAGTGTGCCTGCAATATGAAGAACCTTACGGTCATCGGCGAATACGCCTGCGAGAGGATAGGGTGTGTCCCGGCAAACATTTCCTGCAGCGTGATGAAGTTGCCGTAGGATTTGCCCATCTTCTTGCCGTTGATGGTTATCATGTTGTTGTGCATCCAGTACTTCACGCCGCCGCAGCCGCGGGAAGCCATGTTCTGCGCAAGTTCACATTCATGATGAGGAAACAGCAGGTCCATTCCTCCGCCGTGTATGTCAAATTCCTTTCCGAGATATTTTTCACTCATTGCCGAGCATTCGAGATGCCAGCCAGGAAAGCCTTCGCTCCACGGTGACGGCCATTTCATGATGTGTTCCGGGGAGGCCTTTTTCCACAGGGCGAAATCGTATGAGGCATGCTTGTCGTCCTGACCGTCAAGTTCCCGCGTGCCTCCGATCATTTCCTCGATGTTCCTTCCTGAAAGAATGCCGTAATTATGCGATTCATTGTATTTTCTGACGTCGAAATAAATCGAGCCGTTGCTTTCGTAGGCATAGCCTGCGTCGAGAATTTTCTTCACGAGGGCTATCTGTTCGATGATGTGTCCTGAAGCCCTCGGTTCAATGGAAGGCGGGGCGACATTCAAAAGCCTCATCGCTTCGTGGTAGCGCAGGGTGTATTCCTGAACGACTTCCATCGGCTCCAGTTGTTCAAGGCGGGCTTTCTTTGCTATCTTGTCCTCTCCTTCGTCAGCATCGTGCTCAAGATGTCCCACATCTGTTATGTTCCTGACATAGCGCACCTTGTAGCCGAGATGGCGCAGCAGCCTTACGAGCACGTCATACGTGATGCCCGGCCTTGCGTGGCCCAGATGTGCGTCCCCATAGACAGTCGGTCCGCAGACATAAATCCCGACATGACCCGGATTTACCGGTTCGAAAAGTTCCTTTTTTCTCGAAAGGGTATTCGTTATATAAAGGTTTCTCATGATTACATTGTAAGCATATTCCTGCAAAGATAATCACAACCGTCAAAAAATAAAATATTGGTTTGTTGGAAATGGTCCTCCCGACGGTTTGACGGCAGCAAATTTTTGACTACATTTGCAGGCGGCGTGCGGGCAATGGCACAAGCCTCTGCCAGCGGTATCGGCAGATAAGTCGGAAGTAATTATTATACAATACAATATGAAGGTAGCAGTCATTATGGGTTCGACCAGCGACTATGATATCATGTCGGCGGCGGTCAAGGTTCTCGAAGATTTCGGCGTAGAATACGAAAAGCGTGTAATCAGTGCTCACAGGACGCCGGACCTGATGTGCGAATACGCCAAGTCCGCAAAAGAGCGCGGCATAGGTGCCATCATAGCGGGCGCCGGCGGAGCGGCCCATGTGGCAGGAGTCGTGGCCGGAATGACGACGGTCCCGGTAATCGGAGTACCGATCCAGACGAAGGCTCTCGGCGGCATGGACTCCCTCCTTTCCATAGTGCAGATGCCCGGCGGAATCCCTGTGGCTACCATGGCCATCAACGGAGCGAAGAATGCAGCCCTTTTCGCAGTGCAGATTCTGGCGTTGACCGACAGCGGCCTCTCCGCCAAACTGGAAAAATTCCGCCAAGAACAGACTCAGAAAGTCCTTGATTCCGAAATATGAAAAATTATCGCGTTTTTGTAGAGAAATATCCCGAGTTCAGGGTCGAGGCCGAAAGCCTTTTGAATGAGCTAAATGAAAATCTCAGGCTTTCCCTGAAGAATCTGCGTCTCCTTAATGTCTACGATCTTTTCGGTTTTTCTCCCGAACTTCTCGAAAAGAGCCGTTACAGCGTTTTCGGGGAGGTCGTGACGGACAAGGTTACGGACGAATGCGACCTTGGGGGCACGAAATACATTGCCGTCGAGTATCTTCCGGGACAGTTCGACCAGAGGGCGGCATCTGCCGTCGAGTGTGTGAAACTGATTGAGCCAGAGGCTGATGTGCGTATCAAAAGTTCCCGGCTCATAATCCTCGATGCAGACACTGACGATGCAGTAATCGAGAAAATAAAGCACTATTATATAAATGCGGTCGAATCCCGTGAAAAGGATTTGTCCCGCCTTACCGATACGGAGCAGGCTCAGGTTGCCCCCGTGCGTGTCCTTGAAGGACTTGCGGCCATGAAAGAGGAGGATTTGGCTCCATACTGCAAGAAAATGGGGCTTGCGATGAACGCAGACGACCTCCGGGAAGTGGTAAATTATTTCAAGGCGGAAGGCAGGGACCCGTCCGAGACGGAATTGCGCATACTTGACACATATTGGAGCGACCATTGCCGCCACACCACATTCACTACCGAACTGGAAGAAATCGGGGTGGAGGATTCTTTCATGAAGGAGGAAATCGACGGCACGCTCAGGCTCTACATGAAGATGCGCAAGGACCTCGGCCGTGAGAACAAGGGCCTGAACCTCATGGACATGGCAACAATCGGGGCAAGGTATCTCAAGTCGCAGGGCTATCTTGACGACATGGAAGTCAGCGAGGAGAACAACGCGTGCAGCATATACGTGGACGTGGATGTTGACGGCAAGACAGAAAAATGGCTGCTGCAGTTCAAGAACGAGACCCACAACCATCCTACGGAAATAGAGCCGTTCGGCGGTGCAGCCACATGTCTTGGCGGCGCAATCAGGGATCCGCTTTCCGGCAGAAGTTATGTCTACCAGGCGATGAGGGTGACCGGCGCAGGCAACATTTATCAGGCTGTCGCCGACACTATCCCGGGAAAACTCCCGCAGAAGGTCATCAGCCGCAAGGCGGCACACGGATATTCAAGTTACGGCAACCAGATAGGCCTTGCCACGACCCATGTCAGGGAAATCTACCATGAGGGTTATGTGGCAAAGAGGCTGGAAGTCGGTGCCGTTGTAGGCGCTGTTAAAGCAGAAAACGTGCGCAGGGAGTCTCCTGTGCCGGGTGACATAGTGCTTTTGCTCGGCGGACGTACCGGTCGAGACGGAATCGGCGGAGCAACGGGTTCGTCAAAGGAACATACGGAATCTTCGATAGAGACTTGCGGAAGCGAGGTGCAGAAAGGCAATGCTCCTGAGGAAAGGAAGTTGCAGAGGCTTTTCCGCCGTCCTGAGGTCACGAGGCTCATCAAGAAGTCAAACGATTTCGGAGCGGGCGGCGTGAGCGTTGCAATCGGAGAATTGACTGACGGCCTGGACATCTGGCTCGACAGGGTCCCGGTAAAATACAGCGGACTCAATTCCACGGAACTGGCAATCAGCGAGTCCCAGGAACGGATGGCTGTTGTCATCGAAGCAAAGGACAGGGCTGAATTCGAGGCTTACTGTTTGAGCGAGAATGTGGAAGTCACCCATGTGGCAGATGTGACTGACACGGAAAGACTCCGCATGTATGACAAGGACAGGCTTGTCGTTGACCTTTCGAGGGCATTCATCGACAGCGCAGGCGCAAAGCATTATGCAAAGGCCGTCGTCGGGGCAGTGGAGAACAAGAATCCGTTTGAAAGGAAAGTGGAGGGCGAGACCTTGCAGGACAGGATATTCAACAATCTTCAGGACCCTAACGTCACATCGCAGAAGGGGCTGATAGAAATGTTCGACTCCACAATCGGACGCTCGACGGTGCTGATGCCGTTCGGAGGATGCCTGCAGACCACCGAGACGCAGGTTTCGGTGCAGAAACTTCCGGTTGACGGATACACCGACACGGCAAGCATCATGTCATTCGGCTACAATCCGTTCATAGCTTCATGGAGTCCTTACCACGGTGCGGCTTACGCAGTTGTGGAGGCTTGCGCAAAGGCTGTCGCCGCAGGCGCATGCTATGAAAAGATGAGGTTCTCATACCAGGAATATTTCGAGAGGATGACCTCCGACCCGAAGAGCTGGGGGAAGCCTTTGAGCGCACTCCTCGGTGCGCTCAAGATGCAGCAGGAGCTGCATCTGCCGTCGATAGGCGGCAAGGATTCCATGAGCGGCACATTCGAGCACATCAATGTCCCGCCTATGCTCATGGCATTCGGTGTCACGACAATGAACGCATCGGCCACGATTTCTCCTGAACTGAAATGGGAGGGCAACAAACTCTATCTCATCCGCCATACCCCGCTGTCCAACTATATGCCTGACACGGAACAATTGAAGGCGAACTTCAAGTTCGTGGAATCGCAGATTGCGGCAGGAAACATCGTTTCCGGCTATGCTGTCGGCTTCGGCGGTGTCGCAGAGGCTATCTGCAAGATGTCCTTCGGAAATGCCTTCGGAGTCGACGTGAAAATAGATGAAAAGGATTTGTTCGGCTATTCATACGGTTCGATTGTGGTCGAGTCGGAGACGGAACTGGATTTCCCTGCGGCGGAATATCTCGGAGAAGTCACTTCAGGCGAAGACGGCAATCTGAAGATAAACGGAGCGGAACTGTCGATATTCGAACTCATGTACGTCAACGGGGAGAAATTTGCCAAAATCTATCCCGATACCTGCGAACCGTCGCACAAGAAACTTGTTCCGGCAGGACTTGAAGGCATCAAGCCGCTGAAAGTCAAGAAGTCGGAAATGAGATACAAGGGAGAGCCGGTCGAGACCCCGGTTGTATATATTCCGGTCTTCCCGGGCACGAACTGTGACTACGATACTGCAAAGGCTTTCCGCAATGCAGGGGCAGAGGTCAGGATGAGCGTGTTCCGCAATCTCCGCAGCGAAGACATATTCAGTTCCATAGCGGAAATGAAGCGGCTCATTTCGGAATGCCACATATTCGTGCTTGCTGGCGGATTCTCCGCAGGAGACGAACCTGACGGTAGCGGAAAATTCATAGCGAATGTCCTTAACAACAAGGAAATAGCAGATGAAATCCATGCCCTGATAGACAGGGGCGGACTGATTCTCGGCATCTGCAACGGTTTCCAGGCTCTCGTGAAGTCCGGGCTTCTGCCATACGGACGTCTGGGCATGGTCACGAAGGATTCGCCGACACTTTTCCGCAACGACATCAACCGCCATATCTCGCAAATGGTCACCACGAGGGTTGCAACGACCAATTCGCCGTGGCTCGCGGGATTCTCAATCGGCGACCTGCACACTATTGCGGTCAGCCACGGTGAGGGCAAGTTTGTCGTGAACGAAGCCCTTGCAAAGGAACTTTTTGCCAACGGTCAGGTTGCATTCCAGTATGTTGACCCGATCAGCGAGGAAGTGACTATGGAATCTCCGTACAATCCTAACGGTTCTTACTATGCAATCGAGGGAATCATAAGCCGCAACGGCCAGATTCTCGGAAAGATGGGGCATACGGAGAGATATGAGAGAAACCTGTTCAAGAACATAGAAGAAGACCTTGAACAGCCGTTGTTCACGAATGCCGTAAATTATTTCAGAGGCAAATGACAGATGACGTTAACGGATTGATGAAAGACAGGGACGGGCTGCATGAAGAATGCGGAGTGTTCGCCGTGTGGGGCGTCCCTGACGCATCATCCATCGCATATTACGGGCTTCATGCCCTTCAGCACAGGGGCCAGGAGGGTTGCGGCATAGTTGCTGCGGCCACGGACGGTTCCCTGAAAAGAGTAAAAGGTGAGGGCCTTGTCACGGAAGTGTTCGATGGAGACAAACTGTCGTCCCTTCCGGGAAATATGGCGATAGGCCATGTCCGCTATTCCACGACAGGAGGCGGGGGAATAGAGAATGTCCAGCCTTTCCTTTTCCGGCACAATACCGGGGACTTTGCCCTTGCCCATAACGGCAATATTGTCAACTACAAGCCGTTGCGGAAATTCCTCGAAGACAGGGGCAGCCTTTTCCAGTCCTCTTCCGACAGCGAGATTCTTGCCCATCTGATGAAAAAGAATTCAGGGGAGCATCCGAGGATTTTTGCGATAGAAAGCGCCCTCAACATGCTGGAGGGTGCTTTCGCTTTTGTGATACTCACGTCAGGAAGAATATATGCCAGCCGTGACAAGTACGGGCTTCGTCCGTTGTCCATAGGAACATTGGGCGACGGTTACGTGCTGAGCAGCGAGACATGCGCCTTTGATGCGGTCGGCGCAAAATTCCTCAGGGACGTGAAGCCTGGAGAAATCGTGACAATCGACAGCCACGGCATAAGAAGCAGGCAATATTCAGACGCTTGCCACCATAACATGTGCGCAATGGAATACATCTATTTCGCACGTCCGGACAGCGACATCGAGGGCTGCAATGTGCATGGCTTCAGGAAAGAGACAGGACGGCTTCTCGCAAAGGAGGCACCTGCTGACGCTGACATCGTGGTAGGCGTGCCGGATTCAAGCCTGAGTGCCGCAATGGGTTACAGTGAGGCTTCCGGACTGCCGTACGAAATGGGAATGGTCAAGAACAAATATATCGGCAGGACCTTCATTTATCCCTCGCAGGCGCTCAGGGAAAAAGGTGTGATGATGAAACTTTCGGCCGTCAGGAGCATAGTGAACGGCAAGAGGGTGGTCCTTGTGGATGATTCTCTTGTCAGGGGAACCACATCCCGGCGCATCGTGAAAATGCTGCGGGACGCAGGGGCGACAGAAGTGCACCTGAGAATTGCAAGCCCTCCGATTACCAGGCCTTGTTTCTACGGGGTGGACATATCGACGTATGAGGAACTCATGTGTGCGCACAAGTCATTGGATGAGGTTCGGCACATCATCGGGGCGGATTCCCTCGCTTTTCTTTCTCCTGAGGCTCTTTTCAAGGCCGGAGGCAGGAGTGAATTCTGTCTTGCATGTTTCAACGGGAAATATCCTACGCCACTCTTCCAGCCGATTGAGGAGGCGAACAAGGACGGAAAATTCTAATCCATAAAGAAATGATGGTTCTGGGAATAGACGCAGGCGGCAGCACCACAAAAATTGTGGGTATCGGAAACGGTGAAATCCGGTCTCCGCAGTTCATTGTGGCAGCGGATCCGGTCACATCCCTTTTCGGTGCATTCGGCAAGTATGTTCATGACAACGGGATAGCCTTGTCCGACATAGAGCGGGTAATGATTACCGGTGTAGGGAGCGCATCCCTTTCGGGACAGTTGTACGGGCTTCCTACGGAGAAAGTGGATGAATTTTCAGCAAACGCCCTTGGTGCGAGGTACGGGAGCGGGCTTGAAGAAATGGTTGTCGTGAGCATGGGGACAGGGACGTCTTTCATCAGGGTCAGCGGGGATTCATACGAACATCTTGGCGGGCTGGCTATAGGCGGAGGAACGCTTGCGGGGCTGTCAAGACTCATGCTCAGGACTTCGGACATAGCAAAAACAATAAGCATGGCAGAGTCCGGGGACGTCTCCAAAGTGGACC
>CALVDU010000057.1 GCA_944326375.1 uncultured Bacteroidales bacterium
AGACCAGTATTCAGGCGAAGCCTTGAACTCGAATGAGGCATAGCCGTCAGCGCCGGTCCTTACTTTCTGCACGATGCCGAGTTCCGGAATCTCTATCGTCACATTCTGCGAGGCATCCTTGCCGTCAAGACGCAGCCAGCCGCTGATTTTTTTTGCATCACCTTTTTTCAGCTGCACGAAATAATCCCTGATGAAGGTCTCCGGGGTCTCGACGAGCATCACGCTGCGGGTGATTCCGCCATAGTTCCACCAGTCGGAATTGAGGGTAGGCACACCTTCGGCGAGACGCTTGTTGTCAACCTTGACCACGAGGGAATTGTCCCCTTCCTTCACCTTGCCGGTGATTTCAAAGTTGAAAGGAGTGAATCCACCCACGTGCTTGCCTATCTTGTTGCCGTTCAGGCCCACAATAGCCTCGTAATTGGCCGCTCCGAAATAGAGGAAGACCCTTTTCCCGGGCTTCGGGGTATAGTTGAATATGTTTCTGTACCATACCGTACCTTCGTAATAGTACAATTGCGGACGCTGGGTGTTCCAGTCTCCCGGCACATTGAGGGTCCTGTCCGTGTTGAAATTGTACTCGTAGAGCTTTGTCCTGTCCTTGTTGAAATCCTTGTCCGCAAAATACGACTGGGCATCAGGCAAAGGCTTGCGCCTGTAGTTGTAGTAGCCGTTCTCGTAAGGGTCAACAATAGATTTCCACAATCCGTCCAATGAAATGGTTTCCCTGTTTTCCACATTGATTATCTGCGGGCCGGGAGCCGGCTCATTGAGTGCCTTGGCCTCGTAAGCCATCGTGGCATCCTGTGCCGCAGCCGGAAGGGAGAGTGCCGCAGCAGCGGCGAGTGCAATTGTCGTCTTCAAATTCATATTGTCTTGGTTTGTTTTTGTGTTCTGTCAATCCTATACGGTAATTTCAGTTCGAAATCCGCACTGTGCCCTCCGGCGATGACGCTGAAAGTTCCCTTCTCAAGGACCATGTCGCCATTGGAATCGGGATAGGAAAGATGCTGTCCGGGCTCGATTTCAAAGCGGAAAGTGCGGCTCTCCCCTGCCGGGATGAACTGCTTTTCAAAGTGCTTCAGTTCCTTCACCGGGCGGGAAATTGAGGCATAGTGGTCGCTGATGAACCACAATACGGTCTCGCTTCCGTCTGCAGGACCGATGTTGGTCACATCCACCTCTGCCACAAAATTCTCCCCTTCGGCATTGACACGTATTTCCCCGTATTCAAAATCCGTATAACTGAGCCCGTATCCGAATTCATATGCCGGCGTTTTCGGGATGTCCTGATAATGTCCCATGAACGGGCGAGCCGACCGTCTCTGGTTGTAGAACGACGGCTGCTGCTCCGAACTGTAGGGAAAAGTAATTGCAAGTTTTCCGGAAGGGTTGACTTTTCCGGAAAGCACGTCGGCAACGGCATTTCCGCCCTCGGTACCAGGCTGCCAAATCGCCATCAGGGCATCCGCCCGCTCCGCAATCCGTGAAAGTTCGACCGGACGGCCGGAAGAAATGAGGACAACTACAGGCTTGCCGCATGAAGCGATTTCCCTGATGAAATCCTCCTGTATCTGCGGCAGGGCAAGACTTGCCCTCGAAGCATTCTCGCCGCTCCATTTCATCCTTTCTCCCATGCACAGCACAGCCACGTCGCATGAGCGCACAGCCGCCTTCGCTGCAGAGAATCCGGAACGGTCGTTGCCCTCAAAAGGACATCCGCGGACATATTTCACGGAATTTCTGCCATACTCGGACACAAGACCGTCAAGAATCGTGACGACATCCGAAGAATCCCCCTGTCCGTTCCACGAGCCCATGAGGTCGTATGCATTGTCGGCAAGAGGCCCGAGAAGGGCTATTTTTCCCGGCTTTTTACCGAGCGGAAGCACCTCGTCCTTGTTTTCGAGGAGGACGAAAGTCTCGGCCGCAAGATTTCTCGCCAGAGTCCTGTATTCAGGCAGAAGCCAGCGTTCTTCCTCGGGGAGTTCCTCAATATATGGCTTCTCGAAGAGTCCGAGACGGAACTTTACCATGAGGATGCGTCTTACCGCCTCGTCAAGCACCTTTTCGCTGACTGCGCCGGAAGTGATGAGGCTGTCGAGATTGTCGAGATAGACATCATCCACCATATCCATGTCAAGGCCGGCCTCAATGGCTTTCTCGCAGGCTTCTGCCGGAGTTGCTGCAACTCCCTGGGACTGCAGCTGTTCCACAGAACCCCAGTCAGAGACCACAAAGCCGTCGAAATTCCACTTGTCCCGCAGGACTTCCGTAAGAAGATACGGGCTGGCAGATGCCGGTGTGCCGCTTATATCATTGAAAGAGCTCATAACTGTGGCTGCACCTGCCTTTACGCCCGCTTCGAACGGAGGCAGCACCGTTTCCCAGAGGGACTGAGATGATATCTCCGTATATTGGTAGTCGCGTCCTCCCTGGGAATAGGCATAGCCGGCAAAATGCTTGAGGCATGCGGCAATGGAATTGTCGGAATCAAGGGATTCGCCCTGATATCCGCGGACTGCCGCCGCTCCCATTACGCCGCTGAGATAAGGGTCCTCCCCATATCCTTCCGCTACCCTGCCCCATCTCGAATCCCTTGCCACATCGACCATCGGGGAAAAGGTCCAGAATACGCCGGAGCGTCTTGACTCGGCGGCTGTCACGGAACAGGACTTCTCCACAAGGTCTGTGTCCCATGAACATGCCTGCGCAAGGGGAATCGGGAATATGGTCCTGTAGCCGTGGATTGCGTCAAAGCCGCAAATCATAGGAATACCGAGACGGGATTCCTCCACAGCCTTGCGCTGCACCATGTTGTAATAGGCCGGATTGGTGCTGCGGAACAGGATTGAACCGACATACGGGGAAACAGCCTTCGTCTCCTTCTCCACGTTGTTCTCGTTCATGTTCTTTCCGTAAGTCCACTGCGTCACCTGCCATATCTTTTCCTCCCTTGTCATGCGGGAAAGAAGATCCTCGACGCGTTTCCCGACAGGGGCAGAGGGGTCCTTGTACACTTCGGCGCCGGTGCATGATGCAACAAGCGCAACAATCACCGCCGCCGAAGAAATTATACTCACAGATTTCGTCATGGCAAGAATTCTATGTCGTCATAATAAACTATTCTCGGATTGGTCTCCGTAGTGGCTCCTCCTATCTGCGCACCGCTGATGTCCACGAACGGTCTTGGCTGGATCTGGCTGATTTCGCTGAAATTAGCGAAGCCTCCGCCCGTCACGTCGTATTCGAGGATATTCCAGTCATCGGTATAGATGAGGGCATCCCATGCGGCAGCCGTAGGGTTTCTCGGGTCGAATGCCTGCCCGTTGATGCTGCAAGGTGCAAGCTTGGGCTGCGAGCCTGCACAAATCTGCATCCTCGGATAGTAAGGAGCACTTCCGATATAGACTTTTACCCTTACCTTGGTATATTCGGCAGCGTTTGTCAGCGAGATATTTTTGATGTCGAAATATCCCGATGTGCCGCCGGTGGCATCAGACTTGTCCACCCTTATGACGCCAGCACTCTGATTGAGGGAAGTTTCGTAAGGATTGTCGTCAAGATATACGTGAGAAGCAGAGATGTTGGACGGCAGCGATGCTTCAAAATCAAACAGGACGAATCCGTTGACATATTCTTGCACGGTTACGGTCCATGAACGGGTCACATTCTCTCCCGCCGTATTGGTTGCCGAATAGCCTATCGTATGGGTTCCTGCAGATTCAAAAGTATATTTCAGTTCTGCTTCAGTGCCCGCAGCAGTCCCGTCAACTGTCCAGGAATGCTCAGCCCCGTCGGAACCGGTCACTATCGTGGCGGCAATCCTGATCGGGAGACCTGCGGTACAGGTTATGTCATCCTCAACGGAGAAGTCCACGTCAAGAGGAAGGTCGGCAATGTTCAGGGTCCAGGACCTGGTTACCTGCACATTGTAGGCGTTCACTCCGAGATAGGTCAGGGTAAACTGCCCGTGCTCCCTGAGGGTGTATGACAAGGCTGCCTCGCTGGAAATCACCTCGTCTCCGAGAGTCCAGGTATGGGTTATGCCGTCTTCCCCGCCCGACACGACGGTAGCAGTGATTGCCAGTTCGTCCCCGACCGTGGCGGAAATGGATTCATCCTCCACATCGAAAGTCACTTCGAGAGGAATTCCGGTTGCGGTCACATTCCATGTCCTGCCTGTGCTTCCTGCCTCGTTCCAGGCCTCGAAACGCAGGGTATATTCTCCCATATTCGGGAAAATATAGGTCATTGCAGGGGTGGAGCCGACCTTTTCCTCAACAGGTGTCCCGTCAGCGTCTGCGTCAAGGGCAGTGACGTACCAGCCGCATTCCACAGGTCCCGGAGTCTCAATTACTGCCTCAAGACGTACTGGGGAATTGGCATATACTTCCATAGTCTCGGCCTCATCCGCATAGGAAACTTCAGGCGAGACAGGCTCCTGGGTTTCGGTCACGAGTTCCTCGGCGCATCCCGCAAGAAGCGGGAGCGCTGCGAGGACGGATATCATGGTCTGATGTTTCATATCTGATCGTTTTTATTGCAGAAGTTCGAAATCGTCGAAATATACGGTACGGTCTCCGTTACTGCCGCTTATGTTCTGATGGCTCGAATCAAGCAGCGGTCGGATCGTCATGTCTTTGGAACTGTCCAGAGCCTGTCCGAAATCAAATATCAGTTCTACCCATTCGTTGTCCTGATGAACAAGCGATACAGGGAAATACTGCGAACCGTTGTAGTCTATCCTCGGATAGTACTCGTTCGTGCCGAAATTCATCTTGAACCTAAGTCCGGTGTAGTTTGCGACACCGTCATTCCCGTCAAGTACCAGTTCATTGTTCAGGACTTCTAGTTTCAGGGTAAAATAGCCGGAAGTAGAGCCGGTTCCGTTCACATAGTTCCTCATCACGGTCTCACTGGTGTTGATGCCGGACTGGAACGGATTGTCAACTATTGTGATTCCCGGATCATTGCCGTTCACCCACCATGAGCCCGGTTCGCTTCCAGTAGAACCGACTGTCTCGAAATCATCGAACAGGAAGCCCGGCTGCGTAACAGTCACCGTCCATGTGCCTGAAGCAGTTTCGTCCTTTGCATTTGTACCGCTGTATGTCACGGTAAACTGTCCTGCCTCGTCAAAGACATGGGAGAATGTCGCATCAGTCGAAACCGGAGAATCGTCTATGCTCCATGAATGTTCAATTCCGGTCTCCCCTGCCACAACAGTGGCGGCAATCTGCACCGTCTCTCCCGTATTCACCGAAATTGCAGTGCCGGACGCAGGCGAGAAGACCACCTCGAGAGGTGCGTCGAGCACATTCACGTCGAAAGACTTTTCATACCTGCCTACGGCATTTGTGCCGACATACGACACGGTATAGGTGCGGGCCTCGGCAAGGACGAATGTGTCGAAATATGCCTCAGTTGACTGCGGCACGCCGTCAACGCTCCATGAATGAGTGACATCCGAGCCTTCCGCAACTATGGCCATGACTTTGAGCGTCGTGTTCTGGTAACGCTCGATGACGGTAGAGTCGCCTACTGACGTGGTCATCACGAGGACATCGGTCACATTGACCGTATAGGTGTGCTCCACTACCCCTGCCCCGTTCCGGGCCTCGAACCGTACAGTATATGTGCCCGGTTCGTCAAAGGTGTATGTAAAGGATGCTGACGAGGCTTCCTGCACATCGTCGACATACCACGAGCAGACAAGCCTGTCGCCTGCCTGAATCTCCGCATTGAATTCCACAGGTACACCGACAGTCGCCGAAATGGTCTCAGACCCGTCCGGGAACGACACTTCAGGCGCAGTAAATTCCAATGGGGACACTTCTGCCTCACAGGCTGCGAACATCGCCGAAAGGGCAATGCCTGCAAGGATATTCATTGTTCTTTTCATCTGTCTGTTTTTTTCGTATTGTCAAAATATTGAATGAGCCTGTATGTGCAGCCGTTGATCTGCTTCATCTCATCGAGGAGCGGCTCATACCTGTCGAAGTTCCATTTCACGATTCCCTTGTTGGAATCCCTGTTGGACGGGTCGGTCTTGAGGTTCTGCGGGTCGTTGTCCATGTATGTGAACCAGTGCCAGCCCACACAGTTTCCGCTCCGGAGCAAACCGATGACGAAATTCTGGTAGAACAGGCCCCTGTCTTTCTGCGTCCTCACATTCCAGCCTGCGCCGGTGTTGTTCGGCAGGCCGGAATCCTCTCCCTTGGTATAGAACTCTGTAATTATGAAGGGTTTGCCAGACCATTTCTCCCAGTTTTCCATCCACTGCGCATTCGGCTCCCAGAGGCGGTAATGATTGATCGAGATGACGTCCATATATTTTCCGGCCACTTCGAATATCTCCTTTGAAGCCATTTCTTCCTTGTGCTGGTTGAAACGGCAGCCGAGATAGAGATGGTTAGGATCGTATTTGCGGAGGGCAGCGGTCACCTTCGACATGTAGGTATCGAAGTAGAAAGCCATGAAGGCACGCCTGTCCTCGTCCGTGATGTCCTCTACGCCGGCATCCTTGCCCTTGCGTTCCTCAAACCATTTGCGGACGGTCAGATAGGCTTCCTCGTCCTTTGCAAGCAGGGTAAGATGCCTGTCAAGGGCATCGTTCACCCACGGGATTTCGTTGTCGGTAAAATATCCCACGAGGTATTTGTCATCCTTGTACTTCGCTATGGGGGCAATCGCCTTGTCGATGATTGCGTCAAAGCCGGAATCAAAGACCATGGCGAGGTCAAAGCGGTAGCCCTGCCAGCCGCACTGATGATATTTCCCGCCGAATTTCCGGATGTGCTGGCTCTTGTACATACCCATAGGGCTGACAATTACGGTGTATGGCATCGGGTGCTCCGATTCTTTCACGAAATCGACGGCAGACCATGCCCCGAGGCCGTTGAAACCGTATGAACGCAGCATTTCCTGCTGGTTCTCCGCCCATTTTTCGGGAGTGCCGAATTTTTCCTTCAGGGCCTCCTTCTGCCTGTCGGAACCGCCCATCGAGAATACGGCAACGCCCTTGCAGATATACGGATAGCCGTCAGGGTCTATCAGCCACCATCTGTCCCCTATTTTCTGCGTGCGGAAAAAGCCGGTGGCTTCCTGACGGTCGGTCATCCAGCCTCCATAAATGTCCGTCTCGGGATCTGACTTCCTTTCGTTGAAGCCCTTGAGGGTTGACACGGTCTCCGCACCGTATGTCAGCCACACCGTGTCCTGGGCATTCTTGCGGCTTTCCACCGCCAAGGAATCGCCCTCCCTTACGGATTTTGCGGAAGCCGGGGTAGCGGAAGCCGGGGCAGCAGATGCCGTCAGAGACAATGCGGCAAGGGCCGCCGAAAACAAAATTGTCCTTTTCATTGCCTCAATCAGTTATAATGGTCCTGATTCTCGTCCTGCCATTCGTTCACGCCGTCACGGATGCGGTTGCGGAACTGGAGGGTGTCGGTGACGTGGTAAGTGCGCCCGTCCCTTTCATATTTGTATTTCAGGAAAACTTTCCTGTCCTGGAGCAGCCTTGCCCTGTTGAAGGTGCAGTCGCCGTCCGGCTCAACCTCGTATGTCGCACCGTCGACAGGTTCAACAGTCACGGCCCCGGAATTCTCGTCTATGGTAAGGCGCATCTGTGCCTGGCTGCCGTTGGACTCGTTGCCGACGGCATTTGCCGTAAGGGCATGAGGGGCTACCGTGGTCAGGGTCCATATCCTCGTGTCGGACTGGTTGATTTCAAAAGGATAACTTACGGACAGTTCCTCGTTCAGAGTCGTCCCGTCAGCCTCATAGACGTCGGTCCTGCCGTAATGATACCAGTTGCCGAAAAGCATGTTCTCGTATCTCACGCCGATTACGGTGGTTTCATAACCTTCGATGAGAGGCATGTCGCCGCCGGTGATCCTTATCGGAATCACGTATTTCGGACTGAGCCTCGTCTCATCGGCGAGGAATGCGGCCGAATCCATCTGTATTTCGATGTTGCCGAGGTGGGTTCCCTTGCGGATTATCACTTTTCCCGCCGCATTCCCTTCGGGGATGAGGCTGTATTCGGATGCTGGAAGGGCATAGAGTTCATCCACATCCGCCATAAGTTCCGATATGTACGAAAAAGAATGGCTCTGCATGGCCGAAAGAGTCTCGTCGCTCACGAGGGACATGTCCAGTTCATAGTTTACCGTCCTGTCCTCGTCGTTGCTGATCACCCCTCCGAGGGCGACCCCCGTGGAGAATTTCATTCCCTCTCCGACGATCACCGAACGGACGTCGGTCTGGTTTGCGAAGCCGACACCCTGGGTGTCGCTGTCCATGATATAGTCGTCATAGCAGGAGGTAAGAGCAAATCCTGCTGCGATTGCCAATATGATTCTGCCTGTTTTCATGATGAAAATTCCGAATTTTGATTATTGCCAGCTTTCCCAGCCCTCGTTCTGCACAAGCCCTGATGTGCTGAGCATGTCCTTGTACGGTATAGGGAGATATGCCGACCTGAACTGTCTTGTTTCTATCCCGTTGCCGAAATTATAGGTGAAATCCCCGTCAGCGTCCCTTGTGACACCTGCCCCGTAGACGGTCTTGTTGAGGTCGCCGAGGGTAGTGGACCATCTCCTGAGGTCGAAGAACCATGTTCCCTCAAAGCAGGTCTCGATTCTGCGTTCGTTGCGGAGGAAGAGGTCGAAAGCCTCTTTCCCGGCGAGGGAAATCTCCTCCAGATACGGGTCGTCAGTGATTCCGGCCTCGCCGTCGTAGGTATTCCTGCTCCTGAGCCATGAAATCGCCTCCTTTGCGGTAAGCCCGTCTATCTCATGGTTCGGACCTCCGACCTGGTTGGCAGCCTCGGCGAATGCAAGGACCATGTGTGCCCAACGGATGAAGAATTTGCAGTGAGGCATGCTGCTCACGCTGCTTTCGCTCCAGTCAACGCCCATGTAGACGAATTTCTTGATATGGTAGTTCGTGAGCGAATTCGTGGAACTGATGCCTGCAGCGTCCTTGCCTCCGTTCGACCAGTTCTCGAAGGTATAGGAATTTCCCCTTGTGCCCACCTCTACCGTGCGTCCGTTGTAGAAAATCACGCTGTAGAAGCGAGGGTCGCGGTTTTCGTATGGGTTTGCCGGATCGTATTCATAGTTCGGGGACTGCCCGACAGGATAGCCGTCGGCCATTCCGAACGCGTCCACAAGATTCTGGGATGCGCCCATCTTGCCGTCGCCCTGGAAACTGCCTGGCCAGAAGGCCCTTTCCATGTCGGTATTGTCGTCGGAATATCTCGAAGCGAAGACTATGCCCGGGAAGTTCGGATCGAACCAGTCCACACCTTCCTGAATGGAAAAGCCTCCGCTCACGTTGTCGACCTCGCGCTTGAAGTCGATGACTTCCTTTGCATACTCGGCAGCCTTTTCCCAGCGGGTCACGTCACCTTCCGGATTGAAACGGGGACTTGCCCAGGTAAGATAGACGAGAGCCTTGATTGCGACGGTCGTGATGCCGTCCATCCTGCCCCAGTTCCTTGAGCCGAGCACGCGCAGGTCATCCTGGTTGCTCACGAGGAAATCCCTGTGCGCTATCGGAAGATATTTGTAGGCAGAGTCGCAGTCGCTGATTATCTGCGCCACGCACTCCTCGTATGTGTTGCGTTCGAAATTTATGTTCTGTATGTCCTCCGGGTCGGATTCCCATACCCTGACAGGTTCGAGAAGAATAGGATAGCCGAGAAGCCGTCCGTCGGCGGAGCGTCCTCCGAATTTCTGAAGCAGATCCCACTGGAACCATGCCCTGAGGGCGTATGCCTCTCCCCAGAGCCTGTCTTTCAGGAGTTCGTTGAGATGGTCGTCGAGCATGTAGTCCAGATTCCTGCCGTTGCCGTCCTTGAGGAAAAGGTTGACATTGTAGATTCCCTGCCAGTCGCGTTCCCAGTAGGACTCGAACGGGTCGTTTGTCGGGCTTGCCAGACCTGTGGAGAAACGTCTGATGACATCTGTAGGAGAAGTCATCACGGCATTGTCCGTGGCGCAGTCGAGCCATGCGCCTTCATTGTTGTTGTAGTTCTTGGACATGTATTCGTATGCCTGTCCTATCAGTCCCTGCATCGTGTTCGGGCTTGACAGCACATATTCCTCGTCGCGGATTGCGCTCGGATACGGGTCAAGAAAACCGTCGCAGGAGGACAGCAGTGCCGGCATTGCAAATACCGCCGCCAAAATTCCGTATATGTTTTTCATCTTGTCCATAATGTCTAAAATGTCAGTTTCAAACCTATCACGAATGTGCTCATCAGAGGGTAATTGGTCACTCCGGCACTCATCGACTCAGGGTCGACATACTTTATTCCCGTAAGGGTGCACAGGTTGTTGCCCCTGATGTAGAGACGCATCCTGCGAAGGACATCCTGCCTCCATTTGCGGGTGTTGAACTCGTAGCCGAGCTCGACAGTCTGGATCTTGAAGAATCCGCCGTCGGCAAGCCAGTAGGAGGAAGTCTTGTAGTTGTTGTTGATCTTGTTGTATGTCAGCCTCGGATGCTCAGGGTTGCTGATGTTGTCTATAGTGTACTGGGAATAGTTGCCGTCGCCCCAGCCGTTCCAGAAGAATTCGTTTGTCAGCAGCCTGTCGTAAAAGGCGCGTCCAGTCCCCGTTACTGTGAGGTCGAAATTCTTGTATTTGAGGTTCACGGAAATGCCGTACACCAGTTTCGGCTCAGTGTCTCCGATTACGCATGCGTCATTGTCATCCACGATGCCGTCCCCGTTCATGTCCTGATATTTCAAGTCGCCTGCAACAAGTTCGTCGTCGAACAATTGCGGCACTTCACGAGTTTCCTCGTCGGTCTGGAACTGTCCGATGTACTTCAGCCCCCAGATGGCGGATGAGGAATATCCAACGGCAGACCTGTATGCATCGCCGTATTTGAGTTCATCAGCCCTTATTACTTTGGAGAACCTTCCGGAAGCCCAGCCGTTGACCGAATACGAAAAGTCTCCTGCCTTGTCCTTCCATCCGAGCGCCACCTCATAACCCTGATAGCGCGTCTGCTCGTAATTCATCCAGAACGCTCCGGAAGTCACGCCCGTGATATAAGGGACGATGTTCTGCAGTTCGGTAATCGGGCCGTCAGCAAATGTGTAATAATAGTTCAGGGAAGCCGACAACCTCTTGTCAAGGGCGTAGAGATCGGCTCCTGCCGTAAATTCATAGCGCCGTTCGAGACGGAGGTTCGGATTGCCGAGCATTTCGAGGGAAACGCGGTCAACTGCATCGCTGATGGTGCTTCCGAACCACTGGTTGTTCTCGTGAGGCCCGAATTTCTGTCCGGACTCGTCCCAGTCGTAGTTGTCAACGTCGCGGTTGGCAGAAGTGGCGCTGTCGTAGTTCAGCATGCCTCCCTGAATCCTGAGTTTCAGGAAATCTATACCTTTCACGTCCTTAAGGAAATTCTCTTCGCTCATTACCCAGCCGAAGCCTACTGCCGGAGAGAACGACCACTTGTTGAGGAGAGAATAGGTACCGTGCCAGTTGAGGGTGAACTGAGCGAGATATTTGTCCGCAAAGCCGTATGAACCGCCGAGGCCGAAATTTATCTCACGCCTGTGTTCCGTTATCCATTTCTGGGACCTCTTGGTAATCATGTAGGAAGCATAGCCGGACACGTCGTGCTGTCCGAATGACCTGTCGTAGGTGAGGTGTTCCGAAAGGTAGAGCCTGTTCGAGAAATAGTCGAGAATCTTGCTCTTTTCGGAAGACTCGCTTACGGCATGGCTGCCGCTGAGCGTCGGTATCATGGTCAGGCTGCCGCTGTCGTCGAGCCCTTCCGAAAGGATGTAGGCGGCATAGTCGTTCTCCATGCCGAGGCGGACGAGGTTGGTCGCATCGAATGCGGCGTATGTCTTGGATTTGAGTCCTTTCGTAAGGAAAGAGAAGTCAACGTCAACGCCGACGTTCATGAGCCCTTTTCTTATGGTCTCGGTGTAGGAACCGTTCTCGACCATGTTTGCATACGGGTTGTCTGTATATTGCGAAGATACGGCATACCACGGAAACTCGAGAGACGGGTCATTGCTCGCATATATAGGGAACTCGACAGGCGGCGTGTTGTTTATGTCGCTCAGCACGTCAGGGAACTCGATTGCGCTGATGTCTTCAAAACCGTAGTTTACCGAACGTCTCACGCCGAGCGTGGATATGATTCCGAATTTCGCAGTTATGTACCTGTGGAGTTTTATGTCGAGGTTCGCATTGATGTTCACCCTGTTGTAGTCCGACGGGGCTCCAACCTTGTAGATGTCGTCCTCGCCGTTGTAGCCGAGGTAGGCATAATACCGGAGATTGTCGTTTCCTCCGCCCGAAGAAATGCTCGCCTTGGTATAATAGGCGGTATTCTTGAGGATCATGTCCCTGTAATTCACGCTCGGATGGCTGAGGTCATACGGGTCATTAAGACGGTAGGCGTCTATGTCGGACTGGGTGTAAAGCATATCCATTCCGCTGTTGTTCCTCGCAATGTTGTTCAATTGGGCATATTCGGCACCGTCCGCATATTCGGGCATTTTTCCTGTCATGGAAATCCCGCCTTCCACATCGACATTCAGGTAACGGTCGTTGTACTTGCCCCTCTTTGTCTTTATGTAGACGATTCCGTTGGCCGCAGACGGACCGTAGATGTTCTTTTCGAGGGCATCCCGCACAATAGTGATGGACTCTATCTGCTGCGGGTCGAGAGGTGTCTCGTTGATCTGCACTGGAATGTCGTCCACCATGTATATCATCTGGCGTCCCCTCGTCGTGACCCCTATCTTTGTGGATGCGCCATATTGCCCCGTGTGCTCGAGAGGGCTGACTCCCGGTCCTCCGTAGTTTTCAGTGACCTCGACCCCGGCTGCAATCGCAGTGAGGGCGTTCCTGATGTCGGACGAGGAATACTTTTCGAGTTCCTCGCCACTGATGACGATGGTATTGCCGAGAGTGTTGCGCTTCTTCTGGCTGATGTAAGGGAGCGGAATGTCATCTTCGGACCCCGCAAGGAATTCATCCTCGTAAAGGGTGATGCTGCGTGAGTCCGCCAAGGCTCCGGCAAGAAGATGAAGCGGGGCGAAACCTTCCGCCGTCACTGAAATCATGTCACGGGGCGATGCCGTGAAATATATCCGGCCCTCGTCGTCAGAAATCAGGTGCAATCCTCCTTCGCCCACGGAAAATTCGGCTCCCGGGACAGGATTCCCGTCAACATCCGTGACAGAAACGGAAACGCTGACCTTTTCGTTCTGCTTCTGCTGCGCCGTTGTCCGGACCGGACACAGGAGCATTACCGCTGCAAGTGCGGCGGGAAGCAGCCTGAAGATATTTGATTTTATATTGAGTCTCATGATTTTTCGTATTGTCCGTCGTCCTACCACGACTGGTTTGGAGTATAGTTTTTCATTTTGAGCAGATCGCTGGTCTGGAACTGGACGTAGTACATCCCGTCATTTTCCCAGCTTATCTGGCGGTTGGAAGGAAGTTCGAACCTCTCATACCGGAATCCGGTCGGGTATTCTGCCGTCGCTCCGGAGGCAAGCCTTGTGGCACGCATTCCGTAAAGACGGCCTCTTCCGATTTCAGGAGCATCCTTCCAGCGGCGGATGTCGCAGTAATAGTGTGCACCCTCGAAACAGAGTTCCACTGTCCTTTCGTTCTTTATCCTGTCCCGGAAAGTATCCTTGTCGCCAGTATACTCTGACCTCACGTTCGGCATCCCCACACGGTTTCTGACCACGTTTATCGCCTGGACTGCCGAAAGGGTCGCCCCGGAGACGCTTCCGTCAGGACCGTACGCCTCGTTGACGGCCTCGGCGTATGTAAGGTAGAGCTCAGCAAGACGGATGATCGGGTCCGTGAGAATCTGGCTCGTCACTCCCCTTGCGGAGAGCCTGCCGGTCCTCTTGTGCTCATAATAGAAAGTCTCTGTCACGCCGTCGGTGCTTCCTGTCTTTTTCTGCATCAGGGAACCGGAAGGAAGCGTGCCGTCTTCCTCGACATAGAGGGATGCGTTGCCGTAGCCCTGGATTGACTGCTGGTTGTAGATTACGGCATTGGCAAGCCTCGGGTCCCTGTTGGTGTAAGGG
>CALVDU010000058.1 GCA_944326375.1 uncultured Bacteroidales bacterium
ATCCGCTGCAAGACCGAAAATAGCCGATTATCCGTTCACGACAATGGAGCCGAACCTCGGCATTATAAAATATTACGACGACAAGTCCTTCGCCATGGCGGACATCCCCGGAATCATCGAGGGAGCGCACCTCGGCAAGGGGCTCGGACTGAGGTTTCTCCGCCACATAGAAAGGAATTCCATACTGCTTTTCATGATTCCTGCCGACACGGAAGACGCAGGGAAAGAATATGAGATCCTGCTCAACGAACTGAAGGAATACAATCCCGAACTTCTCGTGAAGAGCCGTGTCCTCGCAATATCCAAGACAGACATGATAGACGGCAAGAGAAAGGCGGAAATAGAAAAGACACTTCCCGCGGAAGTGCCGCATCTGTTCATATCCTCGGTTTCGGGTGAAAACATACAGGAACTGAAAGACCTTCTCTGGAAAACCCTACAAGAACAGAACTGAAATGACCTGGCAGGAAATACACGAATTCGACCAGCAAGTCACGCTGGCAATCAACAACTGGCACTCGGACATCACTGACCCGATCATGCAGTTCTTTTCAAGCATACCGGTATGGATTCCGATGTATGTGCTTGTGGCTGTGTTCCTTTTCATCCGTCTCGGGTGGAAAAGGGCTCTTATTGCGATAGCGTCGGTAGCCCTGACATTCCTTCTCTGCGACCAGTTCGCAAATTTCGTGAAGGATACAGTCGCAAGGCTCAGGCCATGTCATGATGACGTGATGATAAGCGGAGGTCTGCACATGCTCGAAGGCAAGGGCGGGATGTACGGGTTCTTCTCCGGACATTCGGCAAATTCATTCGGCTTCGCCGTAAGTTCCTGGCTCGGATTCCGCAATGACGACAGGCTGAAATACCGCGGCTACGGCGCATGGATATTCTTTTGGGCATTCATGGTCAGCATCAGCCGCATTTTCGTGGGCAAGCACTATCTCGGCGACGTGATAGTAGGCATCATTGCCGGAAGCCTCATCGGTCTGCTCTGCGCCACGGCCGCAAAATTCGCCATTCGCCGGCTAAAGACAAGGTAGGACCTTCTCCATACGAGACCCGCGTGACCCCTTCACAAGTATCGTAAATCCCGACAGCGCATTCTCCGCAAGGTATGCCGCAAGTGCATCAGAGTCCCTGAAACTCATGACATTGCCGTCAGACACCGCACCGGAGAGAGCCTTTTCAAATTCTTCCCCTACAAGATACACGGCATCAAGATTCATCTTTTCCAGTTTCCTGATGACATTGACATGCTCCTGCACCGAGTCGGTCCCGAGTTCCAGCATGTTTCCGAGCATCACTGCCTTATGTTCCGACTCCATCGCAGAAAAATTGTCGAGTGCCGCCTCCATGCTCGTCGGATTGGCGTTGTAGGCATCGAGGATGAGGACATTCTTGCCAGTGTCGGTCATCTGCGAACGGTTGTTGGCAGGGACATACTTCCCTATCGCTGCAGCAGCGTCTTCCGTTGAAATCCCGAATTCCGCCCCTACGGCCAGTGCAGCCATTACATTGTCAGCATTATATGCCCCGACAAGCGCCGTCGTCACCTCTATTTTTCCGTCGGCTGACGGAATGCGCATCCTCAGGAAAGGCTTTTCGGGAGAAGACGGCAGAATTTCCGCACCGGAATATGCCACACCGTAAGGAATTACCTGAAGGTCAGGACGCTCTGAAGCCATACGGCACAGGAGAGGATTGTCGGCATTGAGGAATGCCTTGTCTGCCGTCCGCTGGATATAGTCATAGAGTTCCCCCTTCGCTTTCATCACTCCCTCAAGGCTTCCGAAGCCAAGAAGATGAGCCTTTCCGACATTCGTTATCAGACCATAGTTCGGAAGGCATACCGACACGAGCTCCTTGATGTCGCCCGGATGGCTCGCCCCCATTTCCACCACTGCAATTTCAGTCCGATCATCTATCTTCAGCAATGTGAGTGGCACACCTATACTGTTGTTGAGATTGCCTTCCGTCGCCGTGACGTTATATCGTACCGAAAGGACAGCCCTTATGAGTTCTTTGGTCGTGGTCTTTCCGTTGGTTCCCGTAAGCCCTATGACAGTCAGGGGTTTGCCATTCACGAATGTCATCGACCTGTGATATCTTGCAAGAGCCTGGAGTGTTTCAAGAGTGTTCCGTACGGGAATTATGCGGTCGCACAGACTGCCTGCGGCAGAAAGTATCCTGTCTTGCGAATCCTCCGACACGACGGCGTATGCAGCCCCGGATTCCAATGCCTTGACAGCATAGTCGTTGCCGTCGAAATTCTCGCCTTTAAGGGCGAAGAAAAGTTCTCTTCCGCTGATGTTCCTGCTGTCGGTAGTGACGCCGGAACATTCCTTGAATATGGTGTATAGCCTGTCCAGTTCCATTTTATTGATCCATTTGAATTAGCGGCTCATTTGCGGCCTGTGCTTCCGAAACCGCCCTCTCCCCTTTCCGTGCTGTCCAATGAGGAAGTCTCTTCCCATTCGACATGCTCATGGCGGGCAACCACCATTTGGGCGATGCGCTCTCCCGGGACAATTTCAAAATCATCTGAGGAAAGGTTCACGAGAATCACCCTGATTTCGCCCCTGTAATCCGAATCAATTGTACCCGGAGTGTTCAGGACAGTAATCCCGTGCTTGGCGGCCAACCCGCTGCGTGGCCTTATCTGAGCCTCATAGCCTTCCGGAAGTTCGATGTAAAGTCCGGTGGGAACCATTGCCCTCTGCAACGGCTTTATTGTCAGGGGCTCTGTCGTGTTTGCCCTCAAATCCATTCCGGCAGAGCGTACTGTAGCGTATTCCGGCGTCGGATACGCCGATTTGTTTACTATCTTTACTTTCATGGTTTGCTTAGTCTGGCTAATTTCTGATTGCTGAAAGCCTTTTATGCTGCATGTCCTTGACTATGCAGAAGATGACTGCAGCAAGGGCGAGTACTCCACCCACAATGTAGCCCACCACAGGAGCAAGATGCAGCCCGCCGCTCACATAAGGCGCCATCATGAAATAACTGAAGCATACGAACGTAAGGAAGGTGGCAGGGATTGAAGTCATCCAGTGCGGCTTGCCGGATTTTATCAGATATGCGGATATGGTCCAGAGAATTATCATGGCGAGAGCCTGGTTGCAGATTCCGACATAGTTCCAGATTGTGCTGAAATCCATCATGCAGCAGAAATATGCCACCACGAATATAGGGACGGAAATGAGGATTCTGCGGGAAATCTTGTGCTGATCCATCTTCAGAAAGCCCGCCAGAGTCAGCCTGAGGCTTCTGAATGCCGTGTCACCGGAAGTTATGGGACATACCACGACTCCCACGACGGCTATTATCGCCCCTACCTTTCCGAGCCAGCTCTTGCATATCATGTCAACGGCGATTGCCGGAGTCACTTTCGTGAGCACACCGTCTATCATTATGCCATCGGTGGCAGCGGCATTGAGTCCCTCCGCTCCTCCGAAATAGGCAATCGCAGCCGTCGCCCAAATCATGGCGACTATGCCTTCGGCAATCATCGCTCCGTAAAATACAGGCCTGGCGTATTTTTCATTCTTGATGCAGCGGGCCATAAGCGGGGACTGCGTGGAATGGAATCCGGAAATCGCACCGCATGAAATGACTATGAAAAGCATCGGCACAAGAATGTTGTTTTCAGGGTCGGAATGATAGTTTTTCAGAGTGTCGAAAGTCAGTTCCTGAAGCGTCAGACTGCCGTCAAGACCGCCTATGACAAGGGCTCCGCCCACTCCCAACGCCATGAACAGCAGGGCCGCCCCCATGAACGGGTATATTGAGCCTATTATCTTGTCTATCGGCAGGAGCGTGGCAAGTATATAATAAAGGAATATTATATAGAGCCACCATGTCTTGTCAAGCCCGGTAAGGGATTGCATCAGGTCTGCAGGACCGGTCACAAAAGAAACGCCAACGGCAAGGAGCAGAAATGAAACGAGTACCATCATCACCCCTTTCATACCTCGCCCAAGATACTTCCCTGTCAGGTAAGGCATGTTCTCCCCCTTGTTCCTGACTGAAAGCATACCGGAAAAATAGTCATGCACCGCACCCATGAAAATACATCCGATAACTATCCACAGGTAGGCAGCAGGGCCGTATGCGGCACCCATTATCGCCCCGAATATCGGGCCGAGCCCGGCTATGTTGAGAAACTGGATTACAAAGACCTTCCAGGTTGGCATGGGCTTGTAGTCCACATCATCCTCCATTGTCTCCGCAGGAGTCTTTCTTGAGGGGTCCGCCCCGAAAAAGCGGTCAACAAACTTGCCGTAAATGAAATATCCGGCAATCAGAAGTATGATTGCCACACAGAATGTTATCATGCCAGGTATGGTTTGCTACAGTATCTGCGATGCGTGGTTTTTCGTATCGACCTTTTCTATGACTTTTTCAATCACGCCGTTTTCGTCGATGATGAAAGTGGTGCGCAATGTGCCCATGCAGGTTCTGCCGCACATTTTCTTCTCTCCCCATGCGCCGAATGCCTGCATCATTTCGGTTGACTTGTCTGAAAGGAGAGTGAACGGAAGGGCGTTCTTGTCCCTGAACTTCACGTGCGACGCAGCGGAGTCCTTGCTTACGCCGTAAATTTCATAGCCTGCGGCCTTGAGCGCAGAATAATTGTCCCTGAGGTTGCACGCTTCTGCCGTGCAGCCAGGCGTATTGTCTTTCGGATAAAAATAGATTATTGTCCTTTTGCCGAGAAGGTCGGCGCTCCTTACCGTGTTGCCATTCTGGTCAACGACCTCGAAATCCGGCATCTTGTCTCCCTGTTTTAGCATATTCTTTAAATTTTTAAAAATCATGTGACTAAAAAACGTGCTAATTTAGCAAATAATCCCAGGTACGACAAATTAATTTGCCGTATCCATATATTGGCAGAGTCAACGAGCAAGTGCAACACGGAACAAAAGGAGGATTCAATCAAGAAAATTAAGAAAAGCCGGGCTGTCGTCACATATAAGGATTTTTTGTGTATCTTTGAGGGATTTTTATGACAATGATTTTACGGCTTGACAGATAACGCAAATAAAATTATTCCTTAATTCGATATGAGAAAATTTCTTATGTTCGTGACGGCAGTCACAGTGGTTGCCGTCACATCCTGCTCACAGTACAAGTACGATACTGTGCCGGGAGACCCGCTCGGGACAAAAATCTACACCCTTGACAACGGTCTGAAGGTGTACATGAGCGTCAACAAGGAGACCCCGAGAATCCAGACCTACATCGCAGTGAACGTCGGCGGAAAGAACGACCCGGCCGAGACCACGGGACTTGCCCACTATTTCGAGCACCTGATGTTCAAGGGCACCCAGAACTACGGAACCTCGGACTATGCTGCAGAAAAGCCGATGCTCGACGAAATCGAACAATTGTTCGAAGTCTACAGGCAGACAGATGACGAAGCCGAAAGGGCGGCGATCTATCACAGAATCGACTCCATCAGCTATGAAGCATCAAAAATAGCCATCCCTAACGAATACGACAAGCTCATGTCAATAATCGGCGCAAAAGGCACCAACGCCTTCACGTCACAGGACATGACGGTCTATGTGGAGGACATCCCTTCAAACGAAATCGAAAACTGGGCAAAAATCGAGGCCGACAGGTTCAAGAACCCTGTGATCAGAGGATTCCACACAGAACTGGAGACAATCTACGAGGAAAAGAACATGTCCCTGACAAGCGACAGCCGCAAGGTTTCCGAAGCCATGGACGCAGCACTATACCCTCATCACCCGTACGGCACACAGACAGTTCTCGGTACCCAGGACCATCTGAAGAACCCTTCAATCACCAACGTGAAGAACTACCACAAGACCTACTATGTGCCTAACAACATGGCAATCTGCCTTTCCGGAGACTTCAACCCGGACGAGATGGTGGCCGTCATCGAAAAATATTTCGGGGACATGCAGCCTAACCCGAATCTTCCGAAACTCGAATTCACTCCGGAAAGCCCGATAACCAGCCCTGTCGTGAAGAAAGTTTATGGGCTTGAGTCTGAAAACATCACCCTCGGCTGGAGACTTCCTGCAGCCAAAGACGAGTCACACCTTGTGGCAAACATTGTAAGCTCAATCCTTTACAACGGACAGGCGGGCCTTATCGACCTCGACCTCGTGCAGCAGCAGAAAATCCTGTCCGCATACGCCTACAACAGCGCACAGCCTGACTACGGTGCATTCATCGTGTCCGCACGTCCTAAGGAAGGACAGACCCTCGACGACGTGAAGGCTCTCCTTCTTGCTGAAGTGGAGAAACTCAGGACAGGCGACTTCGACGAGACTCTCATCGAGGCTACCGTCAACAACTACAAGACATACGTGATGCGCAGCCTCGAAGAGAACGAGGACAGGGCAATGCTCTATGTGCAGTCATTCATCAACGGCACGGACTGGGCTGATGAAGTGAAGATGCTCGACAACATGTCCGGAATCACCAAGCAGGATGTAGTCGACTGGGCAAACAAGTTCCTCGGCGCAGAAAGTTATGCGGTCGTCTACAAACTTCAGGGAGAGGACAAGTCGGTACAGAAGATAGCCGCTCCCAAGATTACCCCTATCGTGACCAACAGGGACAGCCAGAGTGCCTTCCTCGCAGAGATTCAGAATACGCCGGTGAAACCTATCGAACCGGTATTCGTTGACTACTCAAAGGACATGTCGGTGCTCAAGGCAGACAACGGGACTGAAGTTCTCTACAAGAAGAATGAAATCAACGACCTCTTTACCCTCATCTACAATTTCAATATGGGTACAGAGACTGACCCTGCCCTCAACCTTGCCGCAAACTATGTCTCATATCTCGGCACAGACAGCAAGACTGCAGAGGAAATCGGTTCAAGAATGTACGAAATCGCATGTTCTTTCCAGATTTACGCCGGCGCAAACCATTCGTCGATACAGATTTCTGGTCTGAACGAGAACATGGGAGAGGCAATGGACATCGTGGAGGATCTCATCCTCAATGCAAAGCCTGACGAGGCAATACTCGCCAACCTCAAGGCCGACATGTTCAGAAACCGCGCAAACGCAAAACTCAGCCAGGGAAGCTGCTTCGGAGCACTCCAGAGGTACGTCGTATATGGTCCTGACTTCGTGAAGCGCACGACACTCGATAACAACGCCCTCGCAGCACTCACTTCCGACGAACTTCTCGCAAAGATTAAAGGACTCATGAGCCATGAGCATGAAGTGCTCTACTTCGGTCCGCAGAGCAGCAAGGAAGTCCTTGCCAACCTCGGCGCACACCACAAGACTGCGGAAGAACTTACACCGCTTGAAGTAAAGCACACCAACACCCGGCCGGTCAATGAAAACAGCGTTGTCCTTGCGCAGTATGACGCAAAACAGCTCTATTTCATGCAGTATTCCGACAGAGGTGAAAAACTGGATGTCGCTTCCGAGCCTGGAATCACGCTCTACAACGGGTATTTCGGCGGCGGAATGAACACAATCGTGTTCCAGGAAATGAGGGAAGCAAGAGGCCTTGCCTACACCGCTTTGGCACAGCTCGTTTCTCCGGGATATGCCGACACCGACTACTGGTATTTCGCATTCATTGCAACGCAGAACGACAAGATGAAGCAGGCCATAGAGGCATTTGACGAAATCATCAACAACATGCCGGAGTCGCAGGCTGCATTCGACATCGCCAAAGAAGCCCTGCTCACAAGACTCCGCACCCAGAGGATTGTTCGTGAAGATGTGCTCAACAGTTACCTCAGCTCACGCGACCTCGGTCTGACAGAGCCTCTTGACAGGCAGATTTTCGAAACCGTGCAGAACATGACTCTCGAAGATGTCAAGGCAATCCAGGAAAAATGGGTCAAGGGCCGCAAATATACTTACGGCATCCTCGGCGACATCAAGGATATCGATACGGACTATCTCAAGACTCTCGGTCCGGTAAAGACCGTCAGCCTCGAAGAAATCTTCGGCTATTGATTTGCCGGACATTCCAATAAAAAAGACGGAGCATTTTTATGCTTCGTCTTTTTTATTGTCATCGTCCCGAATGGCCCGGCCGGGCACGGGTTGCATGGCTTATACGCTATTTCCTGTAGTTCGCCAGATCTTCCTTGTTGAAGCCGCTGATGAAGGCATTGTGCTTCTCAACCTCGGCTTCGGCAAAGTTGACATAGACCTTGGCTGAGCCTGTGAACATTTCAGGTGCACGTGTAGCGTCCTGGATGATGAGATGCGACATTACGCAGTCTGCTGCCATCTCATAGAGCCGGCGTGCCATGAAATCAAGGAATTCCTGGTCAGATGCTTCCTTGACCAGATTCGTGCAGGCTTCGAACTTGTCTGTCATAGCCTTGACGCGTGCCATCAGAGGCTTCATCTCTTCAGAGCATTCCATCTGCTCGTATTCGCGGAGAGTGGCCAGGTAAGACCCGTTCGTCACATAGCGGATGGCAGCGACAGTCTGGAGCTGCGTCGTACCTTCGTAAATGCTGGTGATACGTGCATCACGGTAGATGCGCTGGCAGGCATATTCAAGCATGAAGCCGCTTCCACCGTGCACCTGGATGCAGTCGTATGCGTTCTGGTTAGCGTATTCGGAGTTCATGCCCTTTGCCAGAGGCGTGAAAGCGTCTGCAAGCTTGGCGTATTTCTTCTGCTCCTGACGTTCTTCCGGAGTAAGCTTGCGCTCGCGTGCAATGTCGTCAAGTGCCTTGTAGATGTCCACATAGCGTGAAGTCTGGTACAGAAGGGCCCGCCCGGCATCCAGTTTGGCCTTGATGATGGAGAGCATGTCGTATACTGCCGGGAATTCAATGATGGCTTTGCCGAACTGCTTGCGGTCCTTAGCGTATGCAAGAGCCTCGTTATATGCAGCCTGGCTGAGTCCGACACTCTGTGCCGCAATGCCCAGACGTGCACCGTTCATCAATGCCATCACATATTTGATGAGTCCGAGCCTGCGTTCACCGCAGAGTTCTGCCTTTGCGTTCTTGAACACCAGTTCGCATGTAGGTGAGCCGTGGATTCCGAGTTTGTTTTCTATACGGCGCACATTGACCCCGCCGCTGTTCTTGTCATAGATGAACATGGAGAGTCCGCGGCCGTCGCGGGTCCCTTCTTCAGAACGTGCAAGCACCAGGTGCAGGTCTGCATCTCCGTTGGTGATGAAGCGCTTGACACCGTTGAGTCTCCAGCAGCCTTCGGCCTCGTCGTAAGTGGCTTTCAGCATCACACTCTGGAGGTCGGAACCTGCATCAGGCTCCGTAAGGTCCATGGACATGGTCTCTCCTGCGCATACACGCGGGATGAAACGACTGTGCTGGTCTTCGTTGCCGAATTCGTAGAGGGTCTCGATGCAGTCCTGCAAGGACCAGATGTTGCTGAAGCCGGCATCTGCGGCAGCCACTATCTCAGCACACATGGTGTACGGCGTGATAGGGAAGTTCAGTCCGCCGAAACGGCGCGGCATGGTCATGCCGTTGAGTCCGGCCTTGACCATAGCATCCATGTTGATCTTCGTGCCGCCGGCATATTCCACACGGCCGTTTGCGCAGTGAGGGCCTTCGAGGTCTACATCTTCCGCATTGGCGGCAATGACTTCTCCGGTGATCTCCCCGGTGATCTCCAAAACCTTATCGTATGAATCGATGGCATCCGCATAGTCCTGCGGGGCATAGTCATATTTGTCTTTATCCCTGTAGTCGCGTTCTTTGAGTTCGCAGATGCGCTCCATCATAGGATTGTTCAGATGGTAGCGCAGTTCAGGATGTTCTGTATAGAAATTAGCCATATTATTTGCTGTGTGATTTGTAATACTTGATCATCTTTGGTATCACTTCCTCGACAGTCCCGTTGATGACATAGACGGCTATCGTATTGATAGGGGCGTTGGGGTCATTGTTTACGGAAATGATGATACTGCTTTCCTGCATGCCGGCGATGTGCTGGATCTGTCCGCTGATACCGCAGGCGATATAGAGTTTCGGACGCACGGTGACACCTGTCTGCCCGATCTGACGGTCGTGGTCAGCGAAGCCTGCATCTACTGCGGCGCGGCTTGCACCCACTTCCGCATGGAGTTCCTTGGCCAGATCAAACAGCATGTCGAAGCCTTCCCTTGATCCCATGCCGTAACCTCCTGCCACAACAATGGATGCTCCCTTAAGGTTGTGCTTCGCTTTTTCGACATGACGGTCTATCACCTTCACTACATATTCGGTCTCCGGCACATACCTGGCTACATCGTGGCGGATGACTTTGCCCTTGTAGTTTTCGTCCAGAACCTCCATTTTCATCACGCCTTCACGGACAGTGGCCATCTGTGGACGGTGCTCAGGATTGACAATGGTGGCGACGATATTGCCTCCGAATGCCGGACGTATCTGGTAGAGGAGGTCCTTATATGTCTTGCCGGCCTTCTTGTCTTCGTAGTCACCGATCTCCAATGCGGTGCAGTCGGCCGTCAGTCCGCTTGTCAGTGCGGATGATACGCGTGGACCGAGATCACGTCCGATGACTGTGGCGCCCATAAGGCAGATCTGCGGCTTCTCTTCTTTGAAAAGGTTTATGAGGATGGATGCATGAGGCTGTGACGTATAAGGGAAAAGCCCCTCTGCATCGAATATGTGCAGTTTGTCCACTCCGAAAGGCATCACCTGCTTTTCGATGCCCGCAAGACCGCAGCCTGCGGCTATGGCTTCCAGTTGGCAGCCCAGCTGATTTGCCAATTTACGGCCTTTGGTCAGCAGTTCCAGGCTGACGTCGGCAACGGTCGTGCCTTCTATTTCAAGATATACGAATACGTTGTTCATAACTTGTTATCCTATCGTATGGTTTGCTAAAAGTTCTACAATCAGGCCTTCCACGTCAGCATCGCTGCCGGTCATGGTCTTGCTTTCCTTGGCCTGGAACGAGATGTTCTGTACGGCCTTGACCTTGGTCGGGGAGCCGTTGAGACCGCACTGTGCGAGATCTGCATCCACATCTGCAGCACTCCATTCAGTGATGTTCAGGTATGGACGTTCCTCATAGAGAGCTGCATAAGGAAGTTCAGCCCCGTTCCTGGCGATCAGGGCCTTCTCCTGGGCTCCCATTGCTCGTTTGTATTTCTGTACCAGCCTGGCGTTGCGCGGGCGGCATGGTGCTGCACTTCCGTTTACCGTGATTACAAGCGGAAGCGGTGCTGTCACTGTCTCGACGCCGCCGTCGATATGACGTTTGATGGTGACTTTCTTCCCGGCTTCATCCACATCCAGAATCTCCTCTGCGTATGTCACCTGGGAAAGACCCAGCTTTTCCGCTACCTGAGGTCCTACCTGGGCAGTATCTCCGTCGATGGCCTGACGTCCGCCGATTATAAGATCATATCCTCCTATCTTGCGGATTGCAGTAGCCAGCGCGTATGAAGTGGCCAGAGTGTCAGCTCCTGCAAAGGAGCGGTCTGTAAGCAGATAGCCTCCGTCCGCACCACGGTAGAGACCCTCGCGGATGATTTCAGCCGCACGTCCCGGACCCATGGTCAGCAACGTTACGGTGGAGCCCGGATGAGATTCCTTCAGCCTGAGCGCCTGCTCCAGTGCATTGAGGTCTTCAGGATTGAAGATGGCAGGCAGTGCCGCACGGTTTACCGTGCCTTCGGCTGTCATGGCATCTTTCCCGACGTTGCGTGTGTCAGGAACTTGTTTAGCCAATACTACGATTTTTAAACTCATGTCTGTGTATTTATATTATACTTAATTATTTCCCTGAGGGAAAATGTCGGCGGTCGTTCCACGATCACCAAATATTGCATCCTGCGAAGTTAAGGAAAATCTGCGACAAACAAGCAAATTAATTGGCTATCCGCAAAAATACCCCTTCAGCGGTCATGTCGAGTTTGTCGGGACATCTGCTTATAGGGGTATTTTTGCGGATGATCATTTTCAAGTCTCCGAAGAGTGAAAACGGGTCGGATGCAAGGCGCACGAAGGCGAGGCAACCGCAGCAACCTCACGGTTGTGAGGATTGCTGAACCGAGTGCAACGCCGCCAGACGGCCCGTTTTCACTCTTCGGATTCGGACGGGAAAGTGGAAGCTATACCATAGTATGCCAACTTCGGCTGATAATTCTCATCAAACAGCAACGAATACTGGTCACCTTCTGAAGTAAGGGCCTGATTGTCGCTCACGCCCCAGATGGTAAGCCCGAAGATTTTGTTTGACGGAAGGTTGAGAAGGGCCCTTGAAGCCGCAGCAAACCTGTCGCTCTGCTGCTGGAGAAGTTCCTGCGTGACAGGTCCTGTGTAGTCATCCACGAAAAGATCCACATCCATTTCAGAAACATGGACCATGAGACCGGTGTTACCGGCATCGCGGATGGCATTCTCGATGTGCGAAACGTTACGGGATACGTCGGTATGTGTCTGCAGACCTATTCCGTCGATCTCGGCACCGTCTTTCACAAGGCGGTTTACAAGGTCCAGAATATTGTCGTGCTTGAAATTGTTCCATTCCATACCGTAGTCGTTGTAGAAAAGGAGACAGTCAGGGTCAGCCTCACGGGCATACTGGAAGGCGAGTTTGATGTAGTCCTCCCCTATCTTCTCGTACCAGATGTCGTTGTTGTCTTCGTTGGACTCGTTCACCCTGAAATAAGGGGTCTTGTCGGAATTGCTGACAGACTCGTTGACCACATCCCAACTGGCGATGCGCCCCTTGTATCTGCGCACTACAGTACTGATATATTTTTTCATGAGTCCCTTCCATACTTCAGGGTCATCATTGTCCCCGTATTTGGTGATGAGCCAATCAGGAGGGTTCTTGAACCATATCAGGCAATGCCCGTGCACTCGCAGACCGTTATTTTCTGCAAAGTTTACGAGGAAATCGCAGTCAGTGAAGTCAAATTCATCTTCACCTGTCCATATATACCTCATTTTCATGGCATTCTCTGCCGTTATGCTTGAAAACTCGTTGATTACGGTATTCCTGTAAGTCTCATTGTTCCTCAGGAGATTGACATTTACCGCAGCCCCGATTTTGTATGGACCATTTTTCAGGGCACCCTCGGAAGGTGTCTCCTCTTCCTCGCCCTTTACCGGAGCGTCAGGAATTATGGACGCTCCGCCGTCGCTGCCACAGGAAACCGCCGAAACAATCCCCATTGACAGTATGAAAGCCAGATAAAATTTTCTTCTCATATAGATATTCTCATATATATAATATGTGTTACAATTTAACTACCTGTTCGGAGTTTTCCACACGTATGTGTCCGTACAGTCAATGTAAAGGACTTTGTCGCCGCATTTCATGCGGAAACGTCCCGCTTCGAGCCGCCACTTGCCGTCGGCGGCTCCGACAAAGGCCAGGTCGGAAGCCGGAATCTTCATTTCCACCGTCCTGCTCTCCCCCGGGGCAAGCGAAATCTTCTCAAAAGCCCTCAGACGGGTAACATCCGGGAGCGAAGACGCCACCATGTCGCTCGAAAAGAGCATGACAGCCTCCTTGCCCTCCCTTGAGCCGGTATTCTTGACATTCACGGAAAATGTCAGTTCATCGTCAGCGTCAAAGGAAGTCTTGTCAACCTTGAAGTCGGAATATTCGAAGGATGTGTAGCCCAGACCTGTCCCGAAAGTCCACTGCATGTCCATGACAGCATCGTAATTGTATGATCCCGCCATAGTTGCTACATTTTCGGAAGTCTTGTAGTCGTATGTCGCAAGCGAATTTTCATATTTGGGATATGTGAACGGAAGGCGTCCGCTGAAATTTTCGTCTCCCGACAGGAGGTCGGCAAGCGCATCCCCTCCGTAATTTCCCGGAAGGAGGATGTCGACGACTGCCGAAGCCAGAGGCTCGATGTCGCTGACAACACGCGGACGGCCCTCGCTCAGGATGAGGATTACAGGCTTGCCGACAGCGGCAAGAGCCTTCACGAGGTTGCGCTGGTTTTCCGAAAGTGCAAGGGAATTGATGTTACCTGGAGTCTCGCAATAGGAATTTTCCCCTACGCAGACCATGACCACGTCCGCTGAATTTGCGGCAGCGACAGCCTCATCGACCGATGTAGCCCTGTCTTCCCTCCAGTCTCCGGAAGTGTATTCGACGCCTGGCACATAAGTCACATTGTCCTTGCCGAACTCATTTTGCATCGCTTCGAGAATGGTGTTGTACTCCCCTGCGAACTCGTCCGTCCTGTGCCCCTGCCACGTATATGACCAGCCGCCGTTCAACGCCCTCATGGAATTGGCGTTAGGACCGGTCACGAGGATTTTCACACCCTTTTGCAGAGGCAGTATGCCGTCATTCTTCAGGAGAACTTCGGATTCGACAGCTGCGGCACGGGCTGCGGCAGCAGATTCACTGCTGCCGAAACCGGCGTAGCCGGTCCGAACGTCCCATACGGGACTTTCGAACAGCCCGAGCCTGTATTTCAGACGCAGAATCCTCAGCACGGCATCATCGATTCTGGACATTGGGACCTCTCCCTCCTTCACGAGTTCAAGGAGTTTCTGTGCAAATGACACGCTGTACGGCACCATCGACATGTCGATTCCGGCATTGATGGCCATTTTTATGGCTTCCTTCTCGTCGGCTGCGACATGCTCCCTGGTGTAGAGGTTGTTGATGTCGGCCCAGTCGGTCACAATCATCCCGTCCCAGTTCAGGTCTTCCTTGACCCACTCCGTGAGGAGTTCACGGTTGGCATGGAAAGGTATGCCGTTGTTGCTCGCCGAATTGACCATGAGGGAGATTGCGCCGGCCTCAAGACAAGCCCTGAACGGTTCGAAATATTTTTCCCTCATGTCACGTGAGCCGATCGAAGACGGAGTCCTGTCCTTTCCGGACACCGGCACGCCGTAGCCCATATAATGCTTGATACATGTCGCAACATGATTGCTGTCAATGCAATTCGGGTCATTCCCCTGAAAAGCCTTCACAGCCTCAACAGACATCACAGAATTCACGAGCACGTCCTCTCCGAAACTTTCCCATGCCCTCGACCACCTTGCGTCACGTCCGAGGTCCATTACCGGTGCAAATGTCCACGGCACGAGGCAGGCTTTCGTCTCGTATGCAGTCACTTCTGCCATTTTGCGCACATGCTCCCGGTTGAAAGTGGCGGCAAGGTTGACCGGCTGAGGGAAGAACGTGGCCCCGGTCACATAGTTCGCCCCGTGGATATGGTCAAGACCATAGAGGCACGGAATCCCGATTTCCTCCATGGACTTTTCCTGAATCCTCGTTATCAGTTCCTTATAGATTTCCCTGTCGGGACTCAGGTCACCAGGTACGTTGAGGATAGAGCCGACCTTGTATTTCCCTATTATGGAGTCGAGGGCGGCTTCGTCTATGGTGCGTCCGTCCTTTGAGGTGACCGTGCCTATTGTCAGCTGGGTCATCTGCCCCACCTTTTCTTCCAGGGTCATTCCCTTGAGGACATTGCGGATATATTTTTCCATCTCCGGATTTTCCGGGATTGCGGAAGCAGGCTTTCCAAAACTTCCCGCCGCAGCCAGCATCATTCCGGACAAGAACAACAATGTCTTTTTCATATTGTCATGACTTTTGGTCCGGTGAAGAGCCGTAGAGGCTTTTTGCTATGCCCATCTGCAGTCCGCGCAATTCGGCTATGCCGCGCATCCTGCCATAGTAGGAATATCCGGGGTTGGAACGGCGTCCGAGGTCGTCGCACATCTGATGTCCGTGGTCAGGACGCACAGGAATCGAAACCTTGCGCCTCTGCTGGACTTCAAGCAGGGCCTTCATCATCCCGTACATGTCCACATTGCCCTCCAGGTGGTTCGCCTCATAGAAATTGCCCTCGTCGTCCCTCTGGGTGCTGCGCAGATGCACGAAACCGATCCTGTCCCCGAATTCGTACATCATCGACACGAGGTCGTTGTCAGGACGCACGCCGAAAGAGCCTGTGCAGAGGCACAGCCCGTTGGAAGGGTTCGGCACTGCTTCAGCCAGTTTCCTGAAATCTTCTGCCGTGGAAAGTATGCGCGGAAGTCCGAGAATCGGATAAGGCGGGTCGTCCGGGTGGATTACCATTTCAACTCCGCATTCGTCGGCAACAGGACAGATTTCCCTGAGGAAATAAATCAGGTTGCTCCTGAGCTGTTCCGCATCAATTCCGTCATACCTTGCAAGAGCCTCGCGGAACTGGTCGAGGGTGAAACTTTCCTCGCTGCCGGGAAGCCCGGCAATCATGTTTCTCGTGAGCAGTTCCTTTTCCGCGTCATCCATCTTCTCGTAACGGGCTCTGGCCTTGGCGATGTCTTCAGTGGAATACTCTTTTTCCGCCCCCTCGCGCTTGAGGATGAAAAGGTCGAAAGCCATGAAGGCCGCCCTCTCGAAGCGCAGTCCCCTCGAGCCGTCAGCCATTTCATACGACAAATCCGTCCTCGTCCAGTCGAGCACAGGCATGAAATTGTATGTGACGCAGCGGATTCCGCATTCGGCAAGATTGCGGAGCGACTGTTTGTAGTTTTCGATGTATTTCCGGAAATCCCCGGTCTGTGTCTTTATGTGCTCATGCACAGGGACGCTTTCCACAACGCTCCATGTGAGCCCGGCATCCGCTACCATCTTCTGCCGCTTGCGGATTTCGTCCGTTGTCCATACTTCCCCGTTCGGGATATGGTGCAGGGCGTGCACAATGTCGGTGACGCCTGCCTGCTTTATGAAACTCAGGCTGATGGGGTCATCCGGACCATACCACCGCCAACTTTCCTTCATAAGGTACATGTCTTTATCGCTTTATTTTTGTGTGTCAGATTGAAAATGCGTCGAAACCGCCGTCGACTACGGCTACCGTGCCCGTAACAGCCTTCGATGCGTCCGAGGCAAGCCAATGGAGGGTGCCGAGCAACTCCTCAGGCTCGAGGAAACGGTTTATCGGGGTATGTGCGAGAATCTGGTGCGACCTCTCCGTAAGGCTGCCGTCCGGATTCGTGAGCAGGGTACGGTTCTGGTTGGTCAGAAGAAATCCCGGCGCAATTGCGTTCACGCGGATGTTCTCGCTGAATTTCCTTGCCATTTCAGTGCAGAGGTACTTTGTCCAGTTGGTCACTGCAGCCTTTGCGACACCGTAGCCGGCGACCCTTGTAAGAGGCCTGAGTGCAGATTCGCTTGAAAAATTGATGATTGAACCGCACTTCTGCTCAGCCATTGCCCTTGCAAACACCATTGTAGGCAGGATTGTGCCGAAAAGGTTGAGTTCCGAAACCTTCTTCACGGCATCCGTGTCGAGGTCGAAGATTGTCTTGTCAGGCGGTACGGTTGCAGCAGGCATATTGCCTCCGGCAGCATTCAGGAGCACGTCTATGCGTCCGTATTTGCCGATTATGGCCGTATAGTTGTCCTCAAGTGCGGCCTTGTCAAGGACATTGGTCGGGAAGAACGAGGCTTCGCCACCCTTCGCCTTGATTTCCCCGACAATTGAATTCCCGAGTTCCGACGCCCTTTCGAGGTCGAGAAGCACAACTTTCGCTCCCTGCTCCGCAAAATATTTCACGATGACGGTGCCGAGAACGCCGCAGGCTCCGGTCATTACGACGACCTTGCCTGAAATGTCAAAAAGATTTTTCATGATATGAATACAATTTATGCGTTTCAGTGATTATGTCCATTTATGTTTTTTGTGTACGTACACAAAAGTAACAAGTTTTTTGGTAAATTCAACAATATTTCCAATATTTGTGTAATTTTAATCATCGGTAATGGCAAGACAGGTAAAAATTAAGGACATCGCGCAAATGGCGGGTGTGTCCGCAGGCACGGTGGACAGAATTCTGCACAACAGGGGAAATGTCTCTGAAGCAAGCAGAACGGCAGTGGAAAGGGTGCTTGCGGAAACAGGATACAGATACAACATCCACACTTCGGCAGTCTCCCTCCGCAAAGAATACAGGATAGCCATAGCCATTCCGACCGCAGTCAAGGGAGAATACTGGGATTCAGTGCAGAGCGGGATCGAACACGCTCTCGACGAATACTCCGACATCAGGATTTCCCGCGAATACGCGTACTACAACCAGTTCGACATCTATTCCTGCAGGGCATCTTTCGAAAGCATAGCCGAAGGCAGTCCCAATGCCGTAATCATAGGGCCTACATTCGTGTCGGAAACACGGTCCCTGTGCGGCGAACTGGACAGGAAAGGAATCCCGTATGCATTCGTGGATTCCGCCATAGAAGGGCTCAATCCTGCCCTGTCGTTCTCCTGCGACCAGAAAGCGTGCGGGAGGACAGTTGCAAGGCTCCTGCATCTCACCTGTCCCGAAAATTCCGATTTTGCCATATTGAGTTCCATGAGGACGGGAAACGGACGGTCGAACAACTCCCTTGCAAGAAAAGAAGGATTCACGGAATATTTCATGGAGACATGTCCGGGAAATGCCGTCATGGAAGCCAAATTTTCAGTGCCGGACCCCGAGGAAAGCGAACGCAACGTCCTGAACTTCATAAGGGAAAATCCTTCCGTAAAGGGCATAGCCGTCATGAATTCGAGAGGCTATATAATAGCCGACATCCTCAAACGGACCGGAATGGAAGGCATCAGCATAGTCTGTTTCGACCTGACTTCAAACAATGTCAGGTGCATCAGGAACGGCAGCATTTCGGCAGTGGTATGCCAACGCCCCGAACTTCAGGGATTCCATGCCGTAAGGGGACTTCTCCGGTACCTCCTGTACAACCAGGAGGACGAACGCAAGACACACAGCATGCCTGTAGATATCGTAATGGCTGAAAACCTGCCCTATTACAAGGAATTCCTCCCCGAATAATGCCTGTATTCCGAAGGGGTGACACCGAAACGGGACTTGAACAATTTTCCGAGATACTGCACCGAATTGATACCCACGGCATCAGCGACAGCCGCTATCTTCATGTCCGGACAAGTCTTCAGAAGCCGGCATGCCTCATTGAGCCTGATGTTCTGGATAAGTTCTGTCGGGGTATGTCCGAAAACTCCCTTTATCTTGGAAAACAGTGCAGTCCGGCTCATTCCCAGTTCCCTGCACAGGAAATCCACCCCGATGTTTTCCTTGTCCATGTTTTCCTTTATCAGTTCCATTACAGAACGTACGAACTCGGCATCCTTCCTGTTTACGGACACTGACTCCGGCAAATCAGGAATTCCGTCCTTGACAGATGATGAAGCGTCAGCCGGACCGAAGGCTGTGCTCGTGTATTTCTTCTGAATCAGGCGACGGTTCCTGTAGATTGCATTGCACTTGGCGACAAGGACATCCGCATCGAACGGTTTTGTCACATAGTCATCCGCCCCGCACTTCAGCCCGCTCACCATGTTTTCCGACGAGGAAAGTGCAGTCAGCAGCACCACCGGTATGTGGCTCGTTGCAAAATCGTCCTTCAGCCTCATGCACATTTCCGTGCCTGACATCCCCGGCATCATCACGTCACTCAAGACAAGGTCGGGCTGCAGTTCCTTTGCCATCTTAAGGCCCTCCACCCCGTCGGATGCCACCTCCACATTCCAATAAGGAGAAAACACAGATATGAAAAGTTCCCTCAATCCCGGATCGTCCTCGACTGCAAGAAGCACAGGCAGGGACGAATCCGCCTCCATATCCTCATGCGGATGAAGGATGCCTGCCACAGGTTCGGTCTTCACATATTCCTCCGGAGCCACCGCCTCCACATTGGTGTCGGCCGAAAAATCGGGATTGCAAGGCAGTTTGACTGTGAAGGTGGAACCTGTACCCACTTCGCTCGATACGGAAATGGTACCGTGGTGCAGTTCCACTATGCTTTTTGTCAAGGCGAGCCCTATGCCTGTACCGTTGTCGTAAGGTGTGGAAGAATAATGGACAAAACTTTTGAAAATGTCAGCGAGCATGGATGCCGGTATGCCGTCTCCCGTATCGGAGACTGAAATTACGGCACAGTCTCCGTCCCGGTTCAGCCGCACGTCGATTTTCCCTCTGCTCTGGGTATGTCTGAATGCGTTGCTTATCAGATTGTTCAGGACCTTCTGCAACTGCACCGGATCGAACACCGCAAATACCGGAGACTGGGGAACGCTGCACCCGAAGGCTATTTCCCGTATCTCGGCATATTCAGCAAAGTCGGAACAAAGGTCGGAAACATATCCGCACAGGTCCCGCCTGCTCACCTTGAGCGTCAGCCTGCCCTGCTCCTGCCTGCGGAAATCTATGAGTTCATCCACAAGTTCCTTGAGTTTGACGGCATTCCTCCTTGCGCTTGACACGAGAGCCCCGGCCTTTCCGGGCAACTTTTCCCGCAGCACCACATCCAATTGCCCTATTATCATAGTCAACGGAGTCCGGAATTCATGGGAAATGTTGGTAAAGAACGACAATTTCCACTGAGTGATTTCCTCCTGCCGTTTCTTCTCTATCCGCTCCATCTCAAGGGACTGGAGCAACTGCTTTCTCGAATAGCGTATATGGAGAGCGCCGGCAGTCCCCGCCATTATCACCAGCACATAGAACACGAAGGCTGCCGCTGTCCCGTAGAAAGGAGGGCGGACCCTTATCTGCAAAGACACGGGTTCTGGGCCGGCGTTCAGTTTGTCGGATCTGGGTCTGAGCGTCAGCGTGTACTTTCCCGGACGGAGATTCATGTATCTTATCGTACCGGATTCGAGCGGATGCCATTCCTTGTCGAATCCGTCAAGAGTGTACTGGAAATCAGCAGGATTGAAATCTTCGGATATGTCGGCGCCAACCCGGAAATCGAGCATGTCATACCCGTGGCCGATGGTTATCGACTCCGTATAAGGAAGGGCCTGGGAAAGTATGCCGGTGCAGTCTCCCGCTGACACTGTCTTTCCGTCCGCCGAAAGGGATGCAAAATATACGGAAAAACCGTCAGAGGGCCTTGTTATGTCCTCTTCCGCAAAAGTCACGATTCCGTTCATGCCCCCGCAGGCCACGCTTCCGCCGCCGCTCCACAGGCATCCCTCGTCAAGCGAAGTCAGAGGAAAGCCGGTATCGGAATTGAAATTCTCCGTACGGAAACTGTCCTGGTCAAGAAGAGTCAGGCCGGCTGAAGTGCCGAGCAGCATCATCCCGCAAGAAAGTTCCGCCACATCGCTCACAAGGTCGCTTTCCAACCCGCATGATGCCTTGCTGAAAGCAGTCATCGAATTGTCACCCGGGTCGAACATCACGGCTCCGGAACGTATGGTGGCAAGCCACACCCTGCCCTTGCTGTCTTTTCTTATCCTGTTCACAAGGTTGTCATCCATGACCTTCATCATGGTCCTGACATATTTTCCTTCTCCGTCATGCTTCCAGACCTCAAAACAGTTCTGTTCCGTGACCACATACAGTGTACCGTCCTCTTCCGCAGCAATGTCAAAAACTCTCGAACGGTTCAATATCCGGTCTGCCCTGCGGCTGTGCATGTCTATTGCATACACTCCGGCGTATGTCGCAGCATAAATCGTGTCGCCGACACGACAGAGCCGGCAGGAAATGTCGGCAGTCTCGAAACTGTCATCATGCTGCGGCAGGGAAATCCGGCCAATGCGCCCGGAAGACGGATCAAGCACGGCGACCCCGCCCACAAACATCGAAAACCACAATTCTCCGGACCTGCTGTCATAGACAAGGCTCTTGACATTGTCCCCGGGTATGCCGCTGTTGTCGGTATTCCAGTATCTTGTCCTGCCGGAAACAGGATCATGGACAAAAAGTCCCTTGTCGGAAGTCCCTCCGAAAATCCTCCCGCCGCTGCCGGACACCATGTCAGAAATCACAGTCACCGTCCTGTCCAGGCTTCCGATATGGGAAATACGGAACTGCACGTTGTCAGGATTGAAATAGGAAAGTCCCGCATAATAGGAACCGAGCCATATCGTACCGTGCCCGTCCTTCAGCATACAGTCTATAGTAAGATTCCTGACGCCGCCGTAACTTCCCGAAACATCGGAAATGCGGATGACTTTCCCCGTTCCGGGGTCAAGGCAATCAAGCCCGAGCATCATGCCTATCCATATTCTGCCGCAGTCATCCTCGCACACGCACCTTACGTAATCATCCGAAAGTCCGGACCCGGCACGGGTATACGAAGAAAGTTCCCCGTCAGGAGAAAGACGCAGAAGGCCCTCGCCCCTTGTGCATATCCACAAATTTCCGGCACTGTCCTCATAAAGGCTGTTCACCCTGCTGTCCAGATCGGCTTCCTTGCGTATTCCGCCATTTTCGTCCATTGAATGCAGACCGGATGAAATGGTTCCGAAAAACACTTTCCCTGAAGAAGATACGAGCATCGACGAAACACCCCCACCGAAAAAGGAAGGGAGGACCACAGAAACAATCCTGCCGTCCGGAAAACATTTCAGAAGCGTCCCGGGAACGGCAGCATAGATTATCCCGTCCCTTATATCAGCCGCCGCAATGTCCCCTTTCAAGGAATTTTCAGGGAATACCAGATGCCATGACTCGGTACGGATGTCATAGCCAAGTATGTTGTTCCTGACATTGAACCATACCTTCCCGTCCTTTTCGCCGAATATTCCCCTCATGCAGGCCGGCCTTGTCAATATGCTGTCGAGTCCGGCCACCTTTTCTTCCGGGACGACACCCCTGTATCTCGACACTCCCCGCAACCCTTCAACCCAAAGAGCTCCAGTAGCATCCTGATACATCGACGTCACATTGGTATGCCCGAACCCTTCGTCAGGTCCGAGATAACGCAATACCGGCTCAGGCTGAGGGGAAAACGCAGATGTCCCTGTCGCAAAAATGCAAAGCAGGGACACTGCGGCGAATGTTCTGTTCAGAAATGTCATGTTGCAAAGATAGAAAGAAGCTATGATAATGCAAGAGGCTACTTGTACTGCTCCTTCAGTTCATCGTACCATTTCTGCATGACATAGAATCCGGATTTCTTTCCTCCCTGGTCGGAAATCAGCCCCTTGCGGTTGAAATCATCCTGTATACCAACCATCTGACGGCGAGGGGAACGGAAATCCTTGAGTATCCACGGAGTCGTGCCGGCAAGGCCAGGCATCCTCTTGAACATGTTCACGCTGCGTTCGTACATGTCCTTCATGTATTCTTCGGTAAACCTTTCGGATGCGTCGCCATGTCTGCCATAGACTGCACCTGCGCCGAACTCGGACACGAACACCGGTTTTTCGATGTCAAAGGTCCAGTTGACCCTGTCGCATTTCTCGGAAGTCCCGTCATACCAGCCCACATACTGGTTGAAACTGATGAGGTCAACCAGTTCGGCAAGTTCGTCATGTACCGTAAGGAGATCCTTTTCCACGACCGACTTTTCCATGGCTGCGCTAACAAGCCTTGTAGGGTCCATTTCACGGGCCTTTGAAATGAGCGAGGAAAGGAATTTGAGTCTGGCGTCGCTGTGCGGCGTCTCATTGGCAACCGACCAGATTACGACATTAGCCCTGTTCTTGTCTCTGGTTATCATGTCCACAAGCTGCGACTCGGCATTGGCGTATGTCTCTGGATTTTCCCATTGGATTGTCCAATAGACCGGAATCTCAGACCAGACGAGCAGTCCCATTTCCTCGGCTGCACGCACCATCGCCTCGTTGTGCGGATAGTGGGCAAGACGCACGAAGTTGCATCCCATTTCCTTTGCCCAGCCGAGCAATACCCTGGCCTGTTCCTCGCTGTATGCCCTTCCGCTCATTCCGTATGGCATCTCCTCGTGAATCGACACGCCCCGGCAGAATATTTCCTTGCCGTTCAGCAGGATTTTGGTCCCCTTGGTCTCGATTGTCCTGAAACCTATCCTGTCATTCACGGTATCTGTCTCCGACTTGATGGTCACGTCGTAGAGTTTCGGATTTTCCGGAGACCAGTA